>DATAUQ010000025.1:0-16562 GCA_036268155.1 Verrucomicrobiia bacterium
GGCGTCGCGTATCTCGACCACAATTTTTATGACGCGACATTGAACGCGCGCGTCGGCGACGAGTTCAACCTGCCGTTCATCCACATCCCGCTCTACGCGTATATCGAAAGCGGCGGCGGCTACAACCTTTCAAAAAGTGAAGTCATCGCGCAGGCGTTCAGCGGCGCGACTCTGAAAATCCCGATCACTCAAAACCAGACGCTCACCATCGGCGGCGCGGTCGGGACGATCTCGGATTACAGCGGGAACATTTATGCGGCGGCGATCAGCTACACGTTCAAGTGGTAAAATGATTCCGACACTAAACAATCTGCCGCCGAGCGCACCCGCGACGGAATGGGACTTGGCGCAAGCGCGCCTCCTCGCGGAGTTTTCGAGGCGTGCATATCTCAATGCGCAATGCGACACCGTTCCACTCGGCACGATCTCATCCGTCCGCATCCGTGATGAGCAGACTGACGCGGAGGTTTTGATGGAGGAACTGCCGGACGCGATCGTCCTGGCGTTCAAGGGGACGAAGGAAATCCGCGACTGGCTCACGGACGCGGATTTTTTCAAAACACCGATTGTCGGTTCGTTAAGCCGCGAGTTTCCCGTTGCCGCCGGTGCGAACTCATTCATCGAAGTCCATCGCGGATTTCTCGCGGCGGTTGATTCGCTGCTGCCGAAAATTATTGCGCGGTTAAACGGCAATTCAAAGCCGCTGATCATCACCGGTCATTCGCTGGGCGGCGCGATGGCGTCCCTGGCCGGCTGGTTTTTGCAGCAGGCGAATTTTCCCGTGCGCGCGGTCTATACGTTTGCAAGCCCGCGCGTCGGCAACGCGGCGTGGCGCGGCGCATATAATGCACTGCTTGGTCAAAAAACTTTCCGTGTCGCGTGCTGCGGCGACCTCGTGCCGCTGATCCCCGGAATCTTCACGCCGCCCTGCGACGGCTTCCGGCACGTCGGGCGGGAAGTTTTTTTGGAAGGCGCGCGCGCGCTGACGGATTTGCCGCGACTGCTCGAAGTGGGATTGGACGGCTGGCGCGGGTATCGCGCGTTCAAGCGCGGCGACATTGATTTCATTTTGCAGGCCCACTCCATCACGGACGACTACATCGCAACACTGAACCAAATCACATGACACCAATCATCGCAGAAATATCCGCCTACGATCCGCCGATTCTGGTCGCCGCGATTTTAGGTTGCCTGATGTTCCTGATTGTCGGGGCAAATGCCGTGATGGATTTCTGGCGCAACATCAAGGACAAGCCGACGGGTCAGGAAGTGATGGACAAGGCCCGCAAGGAGTTTCAACCCAAAGGCGATTACATCTCGCGCGAGGAATGGAACGCGCGCGAGAAAACATTGTCGCAAAACCTGCGGACTCTTTCAGACGAGAACAAGGCAATCCTTGATGCCGGGGAAACGCGCGAAGCGCACATCGTTGATCGCATTGACGACGTGCAAAAGGTGATCGGAAAACTGCCGGGTGAATTCATGGCGCTGATGGCCAACGCGATGAGCGTCGCACGCGCCCAGCACAAAAAAGAATGAACGCCCTCGAACGGGAAATAAAATCGCTCGTGTTGAAAACGCTGCTCGCGCAGCGCGGCCAGCCGATGACCAACGACGGCCTGAAGCTGGTCATCAAAACCGTGTTCGCGCACGTCGCGTTCACCGAGTCGGATTTGGACGGCCACATCAAGGACTTGGAAAAAGCCGGGTTCATCTGCGGAACGAATGACGAATTGAGCGGACTTATCTGGGCCTTGACGAGCAAGGGCGAACTGCGCGCGAAGCAACTCTGATGAATGAAAAATCCCAACAAGCCCAACGCAGACATTTTAACCGTGCTGGAGGCGCACGGTTTGAACTGGCAGACGTTCGCGGCGCTGCGGTCGGATTCCTACGAGCAGCAACTCGCAAAATCGTCACCGGAAGACTTGGACAAATTTTATTCGCTGCTGTTCTCGCCGGGAACGTCGCTGGAGGAAAAAGTTTTGAAATGCCCGGACTGGCCGTCGGGAACTCGCAACGACGGCAGCAAGCCGACGCAGCGGATTTTATCCGAAGTTGCGACGCGCTGGAATTCGGAACGGACGCTCGACGTGGTTTCGGAAGTCGGAGCGATGATGGAAAAATGGCGCGCGAAGATTTCCAAGACACCGAACGCGGAAACCTCCGGCGTGACGGATTCGCTGTTTGCGATGATGTCGCAGGAATTGCTGGCGTCGAAGTTGGAGGGCGAGAACTTGTCCTCGATGACAAAGGCTTTGGATCGCCTGCTGCGGAAACAGAAGCTCGACTCGGATTTTACACGGCTGGCGGACGCAAAGAAAACGGATCAGCAAAAAGCCCTGGAGTATTGCCTCGAAGAATCGAAGGGGACGGCTGCGGAGGATTTGTTCAAGCAGGCTTTCGCCGCGCTGAAGAAAGCGAAGTCGAAATGAGAGGCGCGCGCTCCATCGAAGACATCGGCGACAACGCGCTCGGCGAGGCCGGCAAAATGTCCATCCCGCAAATCCGCCGCTTCCGCGATTTTCTTTTGGAGCAGGCCA
This sequence comes from Verrucomicrobiia bacterium, assembly GCA_036268155.1. GTDB lineage: Bacteria > Verrucomicrobiota > Verrucomicrobiia > Limisphaerales > UBA11358 > UBA11358. The sequence continues at coordinate 2,544 of DATAUQ010000025.1, forward strand.
AAGTGCCGACGATGGATTTCAAGCGCGCCGGCGAGTTCGATCCGTTCACGTTCTTCGGTCGCGAATCGCTTTACGAGGTCTGCCGCGTTCTGGATTTGATCCTCGGCAGCGACACCGGCGAGCCGCTGAAGGATTCGGTCTATGCGCTTTGCGGCGGCGCGCAGTTCGGCAAGACGATCCTCGAACTTTACCTAGCCGCCTACATCACGTCGCAACGGTTTTTGAACGTCGGGATTTATCTTCCCGACGACGGACTTGCCGACGGCATCGTGGACATGAAGTTCCGGCCCGTCGTCCTCGACAACATCGGCTGGCTCTCGCAGATGACGCAGATCGGGAAGGCGATAAACAAGTCCGGCAAGAGCGTCAACACGAAGGGCGCGTTCATCGTGACCGACGGAAAGCGCAAGGCGTCGGGAATGTTTCGCGGCCTGCGGAAAGTGCCGACGACGTTTTCCGCCGACGTGGTGATCCGTGACGAAGAGGACGACATCCCGCGCGACAAGGCGAAATTTCTGGCAGGCCGCATGACGGCATCGCAACTGCGTTTGCAGATCATCGTCGGCACGATGCGCGTCCACGGCGCGGGACAGAACAAACAATTTGAGGATGGCAGCCAGGGCGTGCGGCTCATCGGCCCGGTCGGCTCAAAAATTCCTAAAGCTTTGGTCATCGAAAGCCCGAACGAAAAATGCCTCGTGGTTTCCGAGCCGCCGAAGCACTGGCTCAATCCCGAAGAGGCATGGCCGAAAATCTGCCGTGTGCAGCTTGGCGCGAATCCGTCGCCGAACGATCCGCGTTTGACGTTCGAGGGGGATTTCCGCCGCGCCGAAAAACCCGATGAGGTCGTCGCCACTTATTTGCCCGGCGGCATATACTATTATGCAGACCCGGAAACCGGCGCGCCGTTCGACCCGCATTTTGTCGCCATCCATTATCGCCGTCCCGACCGCATAAAACTTCACCGCTGGTCGTTGCGCGTCGCGCAGATCGGAACCGCCGCGATTGACTTGTCGCAGATCGTCGCGCACTGGACGCGCGCTGTAATGGACGACGAGGAAATGATTTCTTTTTGCTGCGACCGAAAGGCGATGCCGAAGAGTGCGGCGCAAAGCCTCTCGCCGCAATCCCTCCAGCGCAGCCGTGACGTGAGACCGTTCGACTTTGGCGCGATTGATAAAGACAAAACCCGCGTGGCCGGACTCGACACGGGGAATCGTTGCTGGCTCTTCACGCGCGAGATTCACAGCCCGGCGGAAAAGCGTTGCGTGGCCGTGGACAAGATTGCGCTCGGCGACATGGTTGCGCGCGTGCAGTTGCTTTGGGCGGCGCGCGGACTGTCCGCACTTTTCATTGACGAGAATCCAGCCGTGGACGAGGCGCGCACGCTCGCGCTTATTTTCAACGGCCTCTCAACTCTCGACACATGGCCGAGGGTGGATTGGAACTCGAAGGATTCCTACGTCTCATTGCCGGGCGGATTGGTCTGGGACGGTCGCAACCAACGCTGGCAGGGATTGAAATGCGCGGTGGTGCGTTTCAGCAAACGCAACCTCGGCATGGGCATCGAACACGGCGCGGTGGAATTCACCGAGGCCGGGCAAAACAAATTCGTGCCGATGATCGCTTGCAACCGCTTCGAGAGCATTGACCGCGTCGTGAAGGAATTTCTCACGCCTGCGGAAAATGTTTTGGAAGTCGTCGAGATTGGCGGCAGGCGCGCCGTGCGCCAGCAGCCTTCGATGTTGCTGCCGCGCCGCGTGGCCGGTTCGCCGGGCATCCTTGAAACGCTCGACGTTCATCTGCTCACGGGAAGCCAGCGCGCGAAGGAAGAAAAGACCGGCGAACTCGGCGACTACGTTGACAAATGCGAAAACCATTTTCTTCTGGCCGACGCTTACAGCGGACTGGCCGAGGGCGTGGCCACGTTTAACAAGCCGATTAAATTCGCCTACACAAGCGTCAAGGCATCGCGCGCGGGAATCGGCTTTGGCCGGGGAGGTTTTGCATTATGACAAAAACTAAACCCGCGCTCCGCTGGCAGGGAAGCAAATCGCGCATGATCAAACTTCTCGCGCCGATGATTCCGCCGCACGTCTGTTATTGCGAGCCGTTTTTCGGCGGCGAACTCATCATCACGCCCAAATGAAATTGAACTCTAAACCATTTCAAAAAGCGGCGCCAGCCATGTTCGCGCGGCATGGGGGTTCAAATTGCACCGTTAAGCCATTTAAGCCCGTTTTAACCCCCTTCGTGTCCGGGGTTGCAAAATCTCAAATCGAAATTTTGGAGGTGTGCCGTGCCTGACGAGAAACCCAGCCTGACGCCGGACAACCAATCCGTCATAGACCAGTTCCGAATCGAGCAGACGATCCGGCTGCGTTACTCGCCGTTCCCGGAACTGACGATGGAGATCCTTTCGCGGCAGTTGAACCAGTTCCGCACCGGGGAACTCCGACCGGCGGCGCGGACGTGGGAGATCATGTTCGAGCGCGACGGAAAACTTTCCGGCCCGGCGCTCAAACGCTTCGCCGACACGAGCCGCCTGCCGTGGGAGATTGAAAAATCCGAGGACTCCGCCGAGGCCGACGCGCACGCCGATGCGTTGAATTATTTTTACACGCACCTGACGGCGACGAGCGTGCTGGAACAAAACGACGTGGGCGGCGCGAATCTTTTGTTCCGGCAGATGATGACGGCAAAGGCGCATCGTTACAGCGTCCATGAAATTCTCCTGCGTGTTAATAATGCGGGCAAGCGCCAGGTGACGGCGCAATTCAACCATACGCCCGTATGGTTTTACGAAAATCGGCGCGGCTATCTCGCCTACCTGCCGGGCGAACTGGATTGGTGGGGACAGAAATTGGAAACCGGCAAATGGCTCGCGGCGGTCGGCGAAGGTCTGATGCGTCCATGCAGCGTAGCCTACGGCATCAAGCATTTTGCGCTCCGGGACAATCTACTTTTCTCCGCGCGCTTCGGAATCCCCGGCATTCTCGGCGAGTTCAATGGCGAAAAAGATTCGCCGGGCGGACTCGCCTTTGCCGAGGCGTTGAAAAACTTTTCAAACGACTGGGTCACGGCTCTTTTTGGCGGCGTCGGTCAGGGCAAGATCACATTGATCGAAGCCGCGAAGGGCGGCAGCGGCACGCTGCCGTTTCAGGAACTCATCGAAAGCTCCGACAGGTTATATGCGGAGATGTTTCGCGGCGGTGATCTCTCCAGTTCGTCACGCGGCGGCGAATCGCGTGGCGCGAGTTTGCAGGACGAGGAAAAAACCCTGCTACTTGAAGACGATGCGCGCTGGCTCACCGACACGCTCAACGCGCGCGTGGACGAACCGATCATCACCTACCTGTTCAACGCCGAGCCGAAGGCGTGGCTGCGCGTTCGCGTCCCGCAAAAGCCGGAAGTGGACAAGGAGATCAACACGCTCAATGCCGCCGGGACGCTCGGCATCCCGGTTTCGATGAAGCTGGCGCGCGAACGTTTGCAACTGCCAGAACCGAAGGCCGGAGAGCCGCTCGTGAAACTGGCGTCCGCTGTGGCCGTGGCCGACTCAACGAAGCTCGACAAGATGGCTTTGGGAAATTCTGCGGAAGAGGCCGGACAAAAATTTGCGATGGCCGTCGCCGCCGACCTGCTGCCTGTTCTGAAAGCGGCAGACGAACGGCTGCAACGCATCCTCACCATCACCGACCCTGCGCTGCGGAAACAAAAATGGGACGAGGCGTGGGCCGAACTCGAACCGCTCCGCAAAGGCATCCTCGCCGACCCGACTTCGGCGCGCGTGCTTGAACAGATTTCCGCGAAGGCTCTCGCGGACGGAATTGAAGGAAAGAAACCAACACCATGAAAAAAACTTTAATCGCCATCACTGGATCATTTTCAACGGCGTCGCTCGTTCGGGAAATGATGCTGAAGCGTGATTTCATAATCGTCCTCGCCAACACGACCGAGACGCCGGACGTGGCGGACATCCTTGCGCTCGACAATGCGTTGACGCTCGACAGCGATGGTTACGCGCTGCTCGCGCCGTTCGGCGAACACAAAAAGGAACGCATCGCCAACATCAATGGCACGCTCGTCCACGAGAAATATATCCAGATCGTTGACCAGCAATCCGTGGACGCGGTTCTTGCAAATGAAAAAGGGACAAACATTTTTGCAAAATTAAAACACGCGCTGGTGAAACGCCCGATCTACCGCGATCACCCCGACTTGAAACTTTACGCACCGGAAACCGTTCAAAGCCAGACCAGCAACAACCGGATGTCGCCGCTCGGCGTGAACGACGCCTGCCGCAAATCGGATCGCGGCCTTGAATTCCGTCCGCTGCTTTCCCCTGAAGGCGCGACCGCCGTGTCCGAGGACGGCTGCAAATATCCAAGCGCGGTTTTTATGCTGAAGAAAACCGGCATCGTGCGCGATGGCGGATGGATCGAAGTCCGTCCCTTCGCGCTCGCCTCCATCGGCCTCACGGCCAATCCAAACATTTCCGGCGTTGATTCTTTGGCGAATGCCAAAGACGCCGCGAAGCAAACCGACGAAAACAAACAACCAAAAACATCCGACACCATTATGAAACAACTCCTCATCGGGTGGCTCGCGGCACAGGGCGTTACCCTGGCTAACGACGCTGCCGACCAAGCCGTGTTCGATGCCTTCAACAAAGAGATGCTCACTCGCACCACGAGCATCACGGCGCTGGGCAACGACAAACAAACGCTCACCGGCACTGTCAACACTTTGACCGGCGACAAAACAAAACTCGTCACCGGCGCGGCACTGCCGACCGACCTCGTGACGGCGGCGAACACAATCATCGCCCTTGAAAACGCGAAGACCGACTCGACCAAATTGCGGCGGCAATTTTTCGAGGCGCGCGTTGACCTGAATATCACGCAAGGCAAAACACCCGTCGCCGACCGCACGAAGGAAATTGACGCGCTCCTCGCGCTCGGCAACGACAAGGTTGACACCGCGCTCACCGCGCTCGATGCGCGCCCGGTGAAATTCGCCGTCGCGTCTCAAGTGGATGCGAAACGCAAAAATGCCGCTGGTGCGCCGACGACCGTCGCGCAAGCCCGTGAAGAAATTCTCACGCTGGCCAACAGTGACGACAAATACAGGAAACTGGAAATGGGCGAAGCGATGAAGCTCATCGAAAAGGATCGTCCCGATCTGTTTGAGGTTCTCCGCGCCAAACCCTCGGAAGAAAAAACCACTGCGGCCACGACGTAACCGAATCACAAAACGCCTGCCGTCCGCGAGGGCGGCAGGCATAACCAAAACATCAACCGAAAGAAAAAATGAAAAATAAACTCCAATTGAAATGGGCGGTGATCGTGGCCTGCGTCTGCGCGGCCTTGCACCGTCTCACCACGCCCGACGCCCTTGCGTTGGGAAATGACGCCGCCGAAGAGGCAACTGAAGAAGTTGCCGAGCTGAAGCCGAAGGAAGCGGCAAAGGAACTCAAACAGCGTGACGCCGATGAAAAGGCGATCCGCGAAATGGTCGCCGGTGGGCTTGACCGTCCGCAGGCCGAAGCCGCGCTCAAACACAAAAAGGACTTCACCGAACGGTTCGCCGAAGCACAGAAGGCCGCGAAGAAATAATTCGGGGCCATCACCATCAACCAAAAAATTCAAATCACCATGAAAATGAAAAATAAATTAAAACTGCACATCGCGGTGTTCGCGGGAATTTGTTCCGCGCTCTGGCATCGCGCAACCAAACCCGACGGCCTCGCGCTGGCGAATTATCTCGCCTCGCCTGCCAGTGACGAGGACACCAAGCTGTCCGACGCGGCCATCACACGGCGTTGCCTCATCAAGCTGGGCACCGACGAAAACCACATCAACGTCTGCGGCACCGGCGACATCCCGCTTGGCGCGACGCGCGACGGCTCATGTCTCGCCGCCGCGATCAATGTCAGCTACGCGCAGTTCGGGCTTTACAGCCGCGAACTCGAAGGCATCGCCAGCGGCGCAATCGCCGCCGGTGACATGATCGTGCCCGGCGCCGCCGGGGCGGTGCGGACGCTGCCGGCAGTCGGCGGCACCTACTACATCATCGGGCGCGCAAAGACGGCGGCGGCTGACGGCCAGCCGGTGGTCTATGTCCCGTGCTTCCCGGTCCAGCGCATCGTGTAACCGACGTTTAACCCCCAATTAAAAAAATCGAAAAAATAAAATCATGAAACAAAATTATCCTCTCAACGATGCCGTGTGCGCCCGGTTGGGCATCTTGCCCACGCGCGACGTTGGCAGCCTGAAGCACGGACAAATCTGCCTGGCCAACGACGACCTGTTCTCGCAGGAAACCGTCCAGACGGAACTCACCACGTTCGGCATCGGTTACGCCGATCCGAACCGGAACCAGTTGATGTCCTTGCTCAACTACTTCGCGCCGAAACGTCCCGGCCCGCGCAACGTGCTTGTCACGCAATACGACGAGACCGAGCCGTTCGAGGCCGTCGACCCGGCGAAGGTGAAGCGCGCCGAACTCGGCGACTTCCACACGGTCAAGCAACGCAGCTCCACGAAGGTCGCGCGCCGCGTGATCAACCGTGGCCTGGCCATCGTCCTCGACAACGACCAGTTGAAGGACAAGCCGAACTGGGAGCAGATGCACACGATGTGGCTCATTGACCTGCTCACGCGCGCGTCAATCATCGAAGTCCTCGCGCTGTTCGCCGCGTTCGCGCCCACGGCGAACCTCCTCTGGAACAACGTGAACAACCCTGACTTGGACATCAACTCGACGAACATCCAAGTTCTCGCGCTGGCGACGGGCTTCAAGGCCAACCGCGCGTGCTACGGCGAATATGCGACGCTCTTGCGCCGTCAAGCCTACGAAGGCTCGAACAATCCCGGCGGCTATGCTGGCGCGGCGAACATTGATGACGCGGCGATTGCGACGCGCATCGGCGTGGCCACTTCGCGGACGAACGTGGAACGCTACAATCAGGCTGGCGTCAAGGACACGTTCCTCGGCTCGAAGGTCCTGCTCTACACGGCCATTGACGGCGAAAGCCCGGAGGACGCGAGCAACGTCGTCCGTCACGTCTCCAACACCGACCTCGGCGGCGAGTATTCCGTCTATGTCGAGCGCAAGCTGAAGAAGACCATCATCAGCGTGGAAAACTACGAGGTGTTCGCCACGCAGCACACCAGCGGCGCGGCGCTGCTGACCGTGCGCGGTGCCTGATCATCACGGGGCGCGGGGAATTTTCCCCGCGCCCCAACCAAACCAAAATTAAAATCGAAAATAAAATCACCATGAAAAATACAATTGATTCCATCGGCAAATCATTACGGCGCGTGCTGGCTTGTGCGGCCCTCGCAATCGGACTGTCATCCGCGTTTTGCGAACCGGCTGCGGCGCAGGGGACGATCACCGTTCCCACGCAAGTCAGCGCGTTCTTCAACGGCACGATTCCCATCGCGGCCAACCTGACGAACAACGCGTCGCTTTCGTTCACCAACCCCGCGAACCAGATTGCGATCCGTCCCAAGGCGGGGCTGGCCGTGCAGTTCACCTTCGCGCTCAACAACACGAACGCGAGCGGCGGCTGGCAGTTGCTCTTCTATCCGATGTCGGATGGAGCCAACTTCTGGACGACCGCCTTCGCCACGAACACGCTGACCGCCAGCGGCACGAACGCGGTGAGCGGCGGCATTAACTGGAGCGAAAACACGCTGCGCGGCTTCCAGAAGATGGGCGTCACCCTGACAAACACCGTCGCCGGCGTCCCCGCCACGAACCTCGTCAGCGGCATCGTCACGAACTCCACGGGCATCCCGTATTACCCCGGACTGAACTGGAGCGAACCCAACCTCTGAAAAAACCGCCAAGCGACGCGCGCCGTCCGCTCCGGTCGGCGCGCGTCAAGGCAGCACAAATTTTATGGCAACAGGAAAAGTGAAATGGTGGGACTCGAAAAAAGGCTTCGGCTTCATCACCGGCAGCAACGACGAAGATTTTTTTGTCCACCACACCGGCGTCATCGGATTGCGCGGCAAGAAAAATCTGGAGGAAAACCAGTCCGTCGCTTTCGACCCGATCCAATCCGAAAAAGGCATGAAGGCTGTCAACGTCCGCACTGTGATATAAATGTCAAACTGGATCACCATCACGATTGCGACGCTTTACGAGGCGAAGGTCGCCGCGCTGATTGACGCGGCGGATTCGCGCGCGCTGAAGGCGGGCCAGCCGAACCGTTCCGCCGGAATCATCCAAGGCGTCGTGGACGAGATCCGCCGCAAGGTCGCCAGCAACAAGCAGAACCAGGTTGACGCCAGCCTGACTACGATCCCGAAGGGACTCCGCGACATGGCCGTGGACATGATCGTCGCGCGCCTGAAAATTTCCATCGAGAAAGATTTGTCCGAGGACGAACGCCGCCAGCTCGACACTCATAAATTAAATTTGAACCGGATCGCCGACGGCAAGGACGTGGTGGATCAGCCGGACAACCCGGTCGAGGCGCAGATCGAAGGCGCGCCCGACGTCGTCGTGGTTCGCCCAGGACAAAAAATCGGCGGGCGAAATTTTGAAGGCGGACGCCATCCATTTTCCGAAGTATGACGCTTGACGAAAATCATCCGTTCGAGGCCGCGCTGAAAAGTCTGCGCGATAAAAAGCTTTTCCCGACGACGCTCGACACCGCCGCCATCCGTCAGCAGCTTGGCGCCACTTTTCACGCGCAGAATTTCACCAGCGCGCAAAACAACCTCGTCACCACGCTCGACGCTTTCAAGTCGCGCATTGACAGCCTGCTTGATCCGCAGATTGAACAGCGCGCCGACCGCGTGACGCCGGAAAATCCGCAGGGCAATGTCACGACGGGTTTGAACGAGGCGAAAGCGCGCGAGCAGATGAAAGAGGCGTTCCGGCTCGCAGGCTATTCTCCGAACCCCGATGACGCCGGGACGCTGAAGGATTTGTCGGGCGACGCACGGATCAACCTCGTGCTGCGGACGAACAAGCAGCTCGCGCAGGGCGAGGGCTGGTGGTTGCAGGGGCAGAACGCAGCCGTGCTGGAACAGTTTCCCGCGCAGGAACTTTTCCGGGCCGAGGCGCGCGCGAAGGAACGCGACTGGCTTTCGCGCTGGCGTCTGGCCGGGGCGCAGACCGGCGATCCCATCGGCACGGGCTGGACGATCACGCCCGACGGACGGCTGATCGCGCTGAAGGATCACGACATCTGGAACTGGATCGGTTCGTCAGAACTGTTTCCCGACGCGCTCGACGTGATCTGGCCTCCGTTCGCCTTCAACTCCGGGATGTGGGTGAGCGACGTGGATCGCGACGAGGCCGAAGAAATCGGACTCATGGACAAGGGCGACGCCGCTCCCAAACCAACCAACATTATTTCCGCGCTCAAGGCGTTCACCGAAAAAATTTCCGCTCTCGCCGCATGATCGCGCTCAACATCAATTCCAAAAGGTTGACGGACATCGGCAAAAAAGCCGAGACGGTCGGGCGCGCGGGTGAAGTCGCTGCGGTCGCCGGTCGCGCGGTCGCCGGAATGCTGCGCGATTATCTTTTCGATCAGGACGAAGAGCGCGAAAATAAAATGGGCGGCGCACGCACGCACTTTTATGCGGACGCGGCCCGCTCCGTTCAAAACCCGCAGGTCGTCGGAAACTCGGCAATCGTGTCCATCAACCAAGTCGGCCTCGCGCAGCGGTTTTTCGGCGGCGAAATCCATGCGGTCAACAAAACTTTTCTGGCGATCCCCGCGCGCGCCGAAAGCTACGGAAAAACACCGGGCGAATTTTCCGACCTTGAATTCGTCCCGACGCGCACCGGGGGAATGCTCGTCCAGACGTTGCAGACGGTGATCACGCGCGGCAAACGCAAGGGCGATTTTTCCACGACGACGGTCGGCGGTCTCGTGATGTATTGGCTCGTCAAGTCGGTCAACCAGCTTGGCGACGAAACCGTGCTGCCATCGCAGGACGGAATGGCGGGCGCGGCGGCGGACGCCGCCGAGTCTTATCTGGCGCGAAAACTTGCGGAGAATTGATATGCCAAAACTGACCGATCTGACAACAGGCATTGAAGGGCGATTAAACGCCGTTTTCAACGCGGGAAATTTGTGGACGCCGAATCAGGCGGCGCTCGCAAAAATTTCGGTGCTGGTGCAGGACGCGAAGGATGTTGAAAACGAAATTGACGAGGCCGTCGAGCAGATCGGGATGCTTTGCCTGGTCAACATGCCGAGCTTCCAAAATCAAGAGAAGCAAAACACGGACATCATCAATGGCCGCATTCATTTGATCGTGGAGGTCGGCGAGCAGCCGGTCGTGTGGCGCGACGATCCGTTGACCGTGCCGACCGCGATGGACGTGGCGGAGATCGTGGCGCGCGCGCTGAACGGATTTTTTATTTCAGGCTTTCAAAAATTGCACGTCGTCAGCGGCAATTTTCAGCGAGACAAGAAACGCCAGGTGTTTTCCGTGGAGGTGGAGACGCTCCGGCTGTTCGACCCGATTTCCGTGTAAGAACCAACAACAACCAAACAACCAAAAATAAAATATGCAACTCAACACAGTAGCACCGGGGCAGCACGCGTGGTTCTTCCGCGCTGGCGATGCCATCACCGTTGCCGCCGCCGGAGGCTCTGTCAACGGCGCGGCCACCAACTCCAACAAGCCTGATCCGTCCGACCCTCTCTACATCTGGCTTGGGCAGATGAATGACTGGGAAGACGACATCAAGGGCAGCGACATCGAAATCTGGGGGCCTTCGCCCGGCAGGATGCAGCTCACCAACATCATCGAAAACAAGGTCAAGGCCATGTCCAAGTTCACGACGCAGCAGATGGGCGCGCTCGCGGCGGAAATCTTCTACCGCAACCAGGCCGAGATGACCAGCGCGACCGCGCAGTTCAACAAACTGTCCGGCACGGCGCGGCAGGGCTGGCTGCACATGCAGCGTTACGACCAGAACAACGCCGTGTGGCTCACGGAAGACCAGTGGTGCATTTTGCGGATCACCGGCGGCGTCAAGTCCAAGGAAGGCGCGATCATCGAGCCGACGTGGGAAGCCATCACGCTTTATTCGCTGCTCAACAGCTCTGCCTGCTGAAAACTGAAAATCTGAAACGCTGAAATTAACCATCAACCAATAAAAATTATGCCACACAAATCAGGACACACAGACGAAGCTCCCGGACTCATCAAGGTGCCGTGCGGAAACCACGCGGAACACGAGAAGCGTGTCGCCGAAGAAAAAACCAAGCGCGCCGCAAAGACTGCGCCGCCATCAAATCCGAATCCGCCGAAACCCTGAACTGAAACATGGCAGGGCGCGCCGCTCCGCGCGCCCTGCCGCCACACAACAATCCAATGGAAAAAATCATGAAAAAAACAATTTTGCTTTCCGCCTTTGCCGCGCTCGCGCTGCTGCTCACGGCCTGCACCGCGCTCGCGCAATGGCTCACCAACGCGCCCGGCCAGAACACGAATTACAATCCAGGCAGTTATCTGACCAATGCGCCGGGCGGCAACACGAACTATAATCCGGGCACCTACCTCACCAACGCGCCCGGCCTTTGGCATCAGTTCAACACCAACGTCACGGCCTACTTCGTCACAAACAATGGAGCCTCTGGTGAAAGTCAAAATTACACAAACGGAATTTATTATTTTAACACCAGTCTTTCAACAAACAGTGCCGTCGTTTTTACGAACAAAACAGGCAGTGCGACGAGCTATCTTGTGCTCAACGACCCAAACTTCACAGAAGCGGATGCGGAAAATAATTCCTCCGGTCTGCTTTTTGGGCAAACCGTATGGGATATGGGATTTTTTTATCCAGACGTGTCTTATGAAAATGCCTTCACGACAAACACAACGGTGAGGGGGCCGTGGTTCAGCTCCGACCGGACTCAATTGTCGAACACTGTTTCGATCTTTTCAGCAGTTGTCACCACCAACTACGCAACACCCTGATTTTATGTCACACGAAACACTCCACGGTGAACGGAAAGTCCCCGTCGCCTTTGCCGACGGGCAGTCCGCCACGGACTTCACGGTAAAACAATTCCGCATCGGCGATTACCAGAAAGCCCTCGCGCTGTATGCGGATGAAATCGGACTCGTCGCCTTCGCGTGCGGCAAAATAAAAAAGGAAATCGAATCGCTCGAGCCGGAAAGCTACGAGCGGTTGCACGCGGCGGTGCAGGAGCTGAACGAGAAAGGTTTTTTCGTCTATGCGGCCCGGCAGGAAAAACGCGGGCAGGAGATGATCTCCGCCATGCCACCGGAAATGGTCCAGGCCGCGTTCGGAAGATTCCTTTCGCCGCCGCCGTCGCCGGGCTTGCCGCCGGTGCCGAGGTAAAACTTTCCGAGGCTCTCGACATGAGTTGGGAGCAGTTGGAACTGATGGCCGGGGCGCACGGCAGGTTGCGCGCGAAGGAAACATTGCGCCTCGCGCAACTGCTCGTGGCCGGACAATGCGATGCGTCAACGTGGCGGAAAAAACAAACCGAACTGATCGAGGAGATGCAAAATGAGTGACAAGTGGCAAGTGATGAGTGACAAGCGGGGAATCCTCCTTGCTCATCACCCATCACTTACAACTCATAACTAATATGAGCGAGCCGATTAAAATTGTGGTGACGGCGGACACCGCGCAGGCGGCGGCGGCGATGACGCAGTTCGTCACGCAGGCCGGTAGCGGACTGCGCGTGCTGTCGGCTGGCGGGACTGTAGCGGACGGCTCGTTAAAGCAGTTGCGCGAATCGGCATTGGGATTGCGCGAAGGATTCCACGCGCTGGAAACTGGCGTTTATCTTCTTGGCGGTCAAAGATTCCCCGCATTGGCGGAAAGCGTCATGGGCGTGCGTTCAACAATGATGCTCGCGCGAACCGCCGCGTTGCTGACGGGCGCGAGCCTTGGGGTCGTTTCCGCAACGATCGCCGCTCTCGGCGCCGCGCTTTTGCCGACGGCCATTTTCGGCTGGCGCGCATACACGGCTGCTCAAGACGAAGCGCGTTCAAAATCCGACCTGTTAAATCAAAGCCTCATGCTTCAGTCCCGGTTGACCGAACAGATCAACAATCTCAACAAGGCCGGCTATCTGGACGACGCCGATATGCTGCTGATCCAAAACGCGCGCGATCAGGCGGAGATGGCAAACCCGGACGATCCAAACGCGGGCAACAAGGCGCAGCAAAAATATCTCATGGATCGCGGCTTCACGAAGCCCGCGATCGAGGCGATGAACGAGCTGATAAAATTGCAGCATCAGCTTCACGAGGAATCGCTCACCGGCTTTGATGGCGAACGGCAAAAGGCGAAGGAAGAACTCGACCAGCGGCTCGCGGACATCAAGGCTTACGCGAAGGAAGCCGGGCCTCTTCTTTATTCGCGCGACGCGCAAGGTTCCGATGCGACCGTCGCCGGAAACAATTTCTCAAAAAAAATCGCGGGCATAGACACCGCCGAGCAGACGCAAAAAGCGCGCGAGGCGATTGAGGCCCTCAAAGACCAGCAGGCGGAAACCACCGGCGACGCGCTGGCGGGCAAGCAAAAACGCGAGGGCTTTACCGAGGAAGAGTTCGGCAACTGGACGGCAGCCATCCACGACCTGCAAAAAAAATATACGCTGGCCGAGGACGTCTTGACGGAAGCAAATAAATACGGCGTGGCGCAACGCGTGGCCGGAATTAAATCCGAGACTGCCGAGCAGAAAAAATTAAACGACGAAAAAAAGCAAGCCGCGCAGTTGCAGGCCGAGATTGCGCGCGCCGAAATCGAAGCCAAGTTGAAAGGCATAGAGGGAAATCCGCTTCTCACTAAACAGGAGAAGGATCAAAAATCGCTGCCGCTTTACAAACAGGAAATGTCGGATGACGAGGGACTGAAGGCCGACCAGCTTGCGATTCAAAACGATCCCGCCAAAACCGACTTGGAAAAGTCCGATGCAAAAAAGGAATACAACAAACTGCTCGATCAGCAGGCCGAACTCGAAAACAAGATCAAGGCCATCGAGGGCGAAAA
>DATAUQ010000026.1:0-1775 GCA_036268155.1 Verrucomicrobiia bacterium
CACGTTTTTTTCCGACGGAACATTTTCGCCGGAAGAAGTCGCCGGACACGGCGCGCGCCTCGGCTTCGCGGCGATGGCGTTGACGGATCATGATTCGGTCGAAGGCTGCGCGCGCATGACCGTCGCGTGCGATGCGGCGGGAATTGAATTCATTCCAGGCGCGGAACTCACCGCCGAGATTGATGACATTGAAGTGCATCTGCTCGGATATTTTCTCGATACGCAAAATGAAAAACTGCTGGCGGAAATCTCCAAGTTCCAGATCGTCCGGCAAAATCGCATTCACGAAATGGTCGCGGCCATTAACAAACTCGGCGTGCCGCTCACGGTCGAAACGGTTTTTGCGCTGGCGAATTGCAAATCGCCGGGACGTCCGCACGTCGCGCGTGCGCTCGTGAAGGCCGGACTCGTCGCGAATCTTGACGAGGCGTTCGAGCGGTTTCTAAAAAAAGGCCGGCCCGCGTGGGTTCCGAAGGCCAAGATGTCCGCGCTCGAAGGCATGGAACTGATTCATCAGGCCGGCGGCCTCGCGGTGATGGCGCATCCGGGTTTGAATCGCACGGACGAAATCATTCCCGCGCTCGTGGACGCCGGGATGGACGGCATCGAATGTTTTCACACGAAACATTCCACCGCGACTTCGGAGCGTTATCTGCAGATTGCGGAAAAATATAATCTACTCGTGACCGGCGGCAGCGATTGCCACGGCTTCAGCAAAAACAAACCGCTCATCGGCACGGTGAAATTGCCTTACGAATATATTGAAAAGATGAAAGCGAAAGTGGCGGAACAAAAATTATCAACCGCGGATGGGCACAGATAAACACGGATTATCAATCCTAGAAAATTATGAAAACCGTCGAGACGATCAAATTGGCTCTACAAAAGGCACAAGCAAACAGGAAAAAAACGGCGGTATTAGTGCCTTAAACTTCCGCGACGAACTCGCCAAACAAATGACACCAGAACAACTCGCTGACGCGCAAAAACGGACAGAAAAGTTTTGGTCTGACATGAAGAAGTAAATTAAATTTTTTATTCGTGTCCATCCGTGGTTAAAATCTCATGGGACTTTTTTCCAAATTCAAGGCCGGTCTTGCCAAGACGCACGCCAAGCTCACGCACGAAATCAAACGCATTGTCACGCGCTCGCCAAAGTTGACGGCGGACTCGATTGAAGAACTTGAAGCCGCGCTCATCGCTGCCGATTTGGGAATGGCGATGACAGAGCAAATCATTTCCGCCGTCAAAAAAAATTATGAATCGCAGGGCGGCACGGGCCTGGATTTTCTGGCGATTGCGCGCGGCGAGATTGAGAAAAGTCTTTCAACAAATAAAAACGAATTGGTGAAAGCGCCGAGCGGCCCGACGATTGTTTCCATCGTCGGCGTGAACGGCACGGGCAAAACCACGACCAGCGCGAAACTGGCGAATTATTTTCAGGCGCAGAAAAAATCCGTGCTGCTAGCGGCGTGCGACACCTTTCGCGCGGCGGCGATCGAGCAGTTGAAACTGTGGGGCGCGCGCTTGAAGATTGAAGTCATCGCCAGCGCTTACGGTGCGGACGCGGCGTCCGTCGCGCACGACGCCGTGACCGCCGCGCAGGCGCGCTCGGCGGATTACCTGTTCATTGACACGGCGGGACGATTGCACACGAAGCACAACTTGATGCAGGAGTTGCAGAAATTGCATCGCGTCATCGGCAGGCAACTGCCCGGCGCGCCGCACGAAGTGTTGCTCGTGCTCGACGCGACGACCGGCATGAACGCGCTGAA
>DATAUQ010000027.1:0-8753 GCA_036268155.1 Verrucomicrobiia bacterium
CGGATTTACACGACCAAATCGGCAGAACAACAGCAGCGTATAAACGATTACTGGCAGAACGCGGCAGTCCCCGCTTACAACCGCATGGGCATTCAACCCATCGGCGTTTTCACCGAGTTGAATGATTCCGAGACCAATAAAATTTATGTTCTTATCCCGTGCGACTCGCTGGAAATCTTCGCCGCGATTCCAGAGAAGCTCGCTTCCGACACGAACTACCAGCAGTCCGCCGCCGAATTTCTTTCCGCGCCGAAATCAAATCCCGCCTACGATCACTTTGAAAGTTCGCTGCTGGTCGCCTTCAACGGCATGAAGCACATGGTCGTGCCGCCGCCGGACAAGAAACCGAATGTTTTTGAACTGCGCACTTATCTCAGCCCCAGCGAAAACAAGAGCTTGAACAAAATGCAGATGTTCGAGAGCGGCGAAATTCCGCTGATGAAAGAAGTCGGGCTGGCCCCGATCTTTTACAGCCGCACCATTGTCGGCTTGCACATGCCGTGTTTGGTTTATATGACCTGCGGCGAAAATCTGGCCGAACACAAAAAACACTGGCAGGGATTCAATACTTCACCCGTCTGGAAAAAATTGACCGGCGACCCGCAATACAAAGACAACATGAACGGCTCCATCAGCATCATGCTCAAACGCATGTCCGCCTCGCAGATTTGAGATTTATCCGTTTTCACTTCGAGCCGGGCTTCAAATGCTTTTCAAAAAAAGCGATAAGCGCCTGCTCGGCTTTCTCGGCATCCGCGCCCTTGAAACCGTGTCCCGCGCCTTCAAACGTGATCATCTCCACGTCAACGCCGCAGGCCTGCAGCCGGTTGCGCATCCAAACACTCTGTTCGTAAGCAACGTATTTATCATCCGTGCCGTGCATGATGAACGTGGGCGCGGCGTCCGGCGTGACCCAATTCAGCGGACTCGCCTGAATGTGACGCGGAAGGGCTGTTTGCAAATCGCCGCCAAGAAACAGCGGCAACACTTCCCCCGCATCCACGCTCTTGCCGTAGGATTTCGTGAGATCACTCGTCCCATATTCGTTGACCACGCACGCGACGCTGCTGGATTCACCGGCGTTGCCGCCGTCGCCTTCAAATTCCTTCACGCCCGCCGTCACGCCGAGAAATTGGGCGAGATGTCCGCCCGCAGAATCGCCCATCACGCCGATGCGCGCCGGATCAATCTGATATTTCGCCGCGTTTGCACGCAACCAGCGCACCGCCGCCTTCGTATCATAAACCGCCGCCGGAAATTGATATTTCGGCGCAAGCCGGTAGGTGATGGTCACGGCCACAAATCCGTGCTGGGCAAGTTTTAGGCAAAGCGCATTGTGACCATCGCGCGTGCCGCCGCGAAAACCGCCGCCGTGAATGCACAATACCACGGGCAGCAGGCCGTCGGCATTTTTCGGACGGGCCATGTTGAGTTGAAGATGCTGGCCGTCGGGATTCGAGTATTCGATGTTGCGCTCGAAAAGGACATCGTCGGGAACAACCGGTTCAGCCGCTGAAATTGCGAGCGGCAAAACGAAAATGCAAATGGAGGTGGCGAGTGAACGCACAGTCGGAAAAGATTTCATGGCAGGATTATGGACGACCGGCGGCGAGTGTCATGAAAAAAACGATCTCACGATTGCACAATGCGGCAAGCACTTTAGACATTGAGCGAGCCGCGAAATCCTCTCCCGGCGTAGTAAGACTCCGCGCCGTTGTGGCCAATGAAGACGCGACCGTAACGACGATCACCATAAATCGCGCCGCCGAGTTTGCGGATGTCCGCCGGCGTCTTCAGCCAGCTCGACGACTTCGTGTCGAACTCGCCCAGCTTCTGCAACGCGAAATATTCCTCCTCCGTCAAAAGCTCGATGCCCATAGACGCCGCCATATCCATGACGCTGTTTTTTGGTTTGTGTTCCTTCCGCGAATCCAGCGCCTCGCGGTCATAGCAAAAACTGACGCGGCCCTTGGGACTTTGTGCAGAACAATCAAAGAAAACGTATTCGCCCGACTTTACGCCTACCACATCCGGTTCGCCGCCGGTGCGTTCCATTTCCGAGAGCGACCACAATTTTTCAGCATTGGCTTCCAGCTTTGCCTGCACCTTGGCCCAATCCAGACCTTTATGGCGGCTCAGGTTTTTCTCAAAGTTGGCTTTCAACGCCCTGAGAAGTTCTTCGCGTTGTTTTGGTGACAACTGCTTTTTATTGCCGGCGCTGTTCTTCATGGGTTGGATCGGTTTCATTAAATAAAACATTCGACACGAATTCCACTAATTTTCACGGATTGAATCTGCGCTAACTCATCTTCTGCCGACCAACCTCATCAGGCAGTGTAGCCGGCAGAGAATGGACGCGGCCGATGACGGTCACAGAATCGCCGGACTGAAGTTTTTCTTCCTGAAAATCGGAACGCAGGACATTGCCATCGGCACGTTGCAAGGCGATGACCAGCAAATGACCTTCGGACATAGTTACGTCCAGAAAATAGACATGAGGCGTCCCGATTTTGGATCAATTGACTTGTGAGCATGATTTTCATAATAAATTCAATCCAAGTAATAAGGCGTTAGAGAGGCCAAGAACAAATTGACAAAAGCGGAACGTAATACGCTATATGCTGCCCATAGACCAAAGAAATGATATGTCGACAATGTTAAACTTGCCTCACCGCCAGTTTCCAGTTCGCCTTTTTTCGATTGGAGGTTATATTTTTCTGCAAATCTCACAGGGTATAGAAATTAAACGCTTTTCACCCTTAAGACGAGGCGAGGAATGAAAAATTCCATCGAGAATAAAATTGCTTTCTGCTTTGCTGTGTCGCTAGTGATGTTGCTGGCCATTGGCTGGCTGTCATATCGCACCACGACCAATCTGGTTGCCACTGAAAATTGGGTGTCGCATACGCACGAGGTGATCGCCACTTTGGAAAGCGGGTCCGCCATTCTTACTGACGCGGAAACTTCACAACGCGGCTATCTGCTGACGGGCGACGAAAAATTTCTGCAAGATTCCAAAAATGCGCAGGCGCAAATCACCGACTGGAGCGGAAAACTTTGGAAACTCACCACTGATAATCCTGAACAACAGCGCCGCCTCACGGAATTGAACGCCTTGATTTCGGAACGGCTGGCGGTTTTGAATGACCGGATAAAATTGCGGCAGGAGCAAGGTCTTCAGGCCGCTGCGAATGCGGTGGCGTTACGCTTGGGCAAGCAGGCGATGGATCGGGTCTGGGGGCAAATCACAGAAATGCACACGGCAGAAAGTCAATTACTCGTGCAAAGGCAACAGGCCGTGCAAACTGCCGCTAAAAACAGTCTGATCATCATTTTGAGCGGCACCGTGCTGGCGTGCGCCATCGGATTGGTGGCGGCGATGATGATTCGGCGTGATTTGCGATTGCGACAACAGGCGCAGGAAGAACTCGACCGTTTCTTCACGCTCTCGCTGGATTTCTTATGTATCGCCAGTTCGGACGGTTATTTCAAGCGCGTCAGTCCGATCGTCACGGAAATCCTTGGCTGGAGCATCGAGGAATTTCTGGCCCGGCCATTTCTTGATTTTGTTCATCCTGACGACAAAGCTTCCACATTGCGCGAAGTAGAGGAGCAGATTGTCTCCGGCAAGAAGACCCTCAATTTTGAAAACCGATACCAGCACAAAGATGGTTCGTGGCGGGTGTTGTCGTGGCGATCAATGCCCCAGCCCAGCGGACTGATGTATGCCACGGCGCGGGATGTCACCGATCAGAAACGAACTGAAGAAAAAATCACCGGGCTTAACGCGGACTTGCAAATTCACACGGCGCGATTGGAAGCGGCCAACAAAGAGCTGGAAGCTTTTTCTTATTCCGTTTCACACGATTTGCGCGCGCCGTTACGGCATGTGGATGGTTTTGTAGATTTGTTAGGCAAACATGCCGCCGAAAAACTGGATGACCGCAGCCGTCGTTATCTGAAAATCATAGGCGATTCGGCGCACCAAATGGGCGTTTTAATTGATGATTTGCTGATTTTTTCACGGATGAGCCGGACAGAACTGCGGTGTTCAAAAGTGGCATTAGATTCGCTGCTTTCTGAAGCTGTGAACGCGCTGCAAATGGAAACCAAAGGCCGTCAAATCGTCTGGAAAATCGGTTCGCTGCCCGAAGTCGAAGCCGATGCCCCCATGTTGCGGCAGGTTTGGGCCAATCTCATTGGCAATGCCGTCAAATACACACGCACGCGCGATCCGGCGGAAATCGAGGTTGGGTGCCGGGATTCCGGCAATGGTGAATTTGTTTTTTTTGTGCGCGACAACGGCGTGGGATTTGATATGCAATATGCGCACAAACTGTTCGGTGTTTTTCAACGGTTGCACCGCTCGGAAGATTTTGAAGGCACCGGCATTGGGTTGGCCAACGTCAACCGCATTGTCGGTCGTCACGGCGGACGCGCTTGGGCGGAAGGAAAAATTGGTAGCGGTGCGACTTTTTTCTTTTCATTGCCGAAAACTAAAACTGAAACCAAAACATAGATTATGGCTCCATTAAAACGCATTTTACTTGCCGAGGACAACGAACACGACGTCGAGCTGACGTTGGCGGCGCTTGAGGAACACAATCTGGCAAACGAAGTCGTCGTGACACGCGACGGCGCGGAGGCGTTGGATTATCTTCATCATCGCGGCAAATTCGCCGGCCATGCCAACGGTTTGCCGGTAGTCGTGATGCTGGACTTAAAAATGCCCAAGGTGGACGGGCTGGAAGTGTTGCAACAAATGAAAAATGATCCGCATCTTAAACACGTGCCGGTGGTGATGATCACGTCATCGCGCGAAGAACAGGATTTGGTTCGTAGTTATGAATTGGGCGTCAACGGTTACGTCGTCAAGCCGGTGGACTTCCAGAAATTCATCGAGTCCATCAAGCAAGTCGGATTTTACTGGGCGATCATCAACGAGCCGCCGCCTGGAACGATTAAACACAGCGGCTAAAAATCATGGCGACCCAATTTTTCAAACGCCATCTGCATCTGTTGCATCTGGAAGATAATAAAAACGACCAGGTTCTCGTTTCGGAAATGTTGCGCGCCGATGGCCTGTTGTTTGAAGTGGTAGCGGTCACGACGCGAGGCGATTTTGAAGGCGCGCTCCGGCAAAAAAAATACGATCTCATCATTTCCGATTTTTCAATTCCTTCCTATGACGGTTCGAGCGCGCTCGCGGTTGCTCGCCAAGTTTCCCCGCAAACGCCGTTCATTTTTTTCTCGGGCACCATCGGTGAAGAAGTCGCCGTCGACAGTCTCAAACACGGCGCGGTGGATTACATTCTCAAACAGCGGCCGCACCGGCTCATTCCGGCGATTCGCAGCGCGTTACAAAATATCGAGGAACGCATACGATTGCGCAAGGCCGAGGAAAAAATCCGCGAGCAGATTGAATTTCTGGACAAGGCGCAAGATGCGATTCTTGTCATGGATTTGGAAGGGTCGATCATTTATTGGAACAAGGGCGCCGAACGCATTTACGGTTGGAGTGCCGAGGACGCGATAGGTAAACCTCTTGCCGACTTGATTTTTCGCGGCATCAGCGAACCGCAACTTGACGAAGTTTTAAAAGACGTCAATGAACGCGGCGAATGGGTCGGTGAATTGCGCGAAATGACTAAAGCCGATAAAGTCATCGTTGTTCAGGGACGCTGCAATCTGATTCGCGACGGACAAAATCGCCCCAAATCTTATCTTCTCATCAATACGGACATCACCGAACGCAAGCATCTGGAAGAACAAATTCTTCGCGGGCAGCGCCTGCAAAGCCTTGGAGCTCTCGTCAGTGGCATTGCACATGACCTGAACAATATGCTCGTGCCGATCATCGTAGGCGTGGACATTTTGCGCGCCGAAAAAATTTCCGAGGACGCCGAGTTCATGCTTCAGACGATGGAAGGTAGCGCACGGCGCAGCGCCGACATGGTCAGGCAGATGCTGGCCTTTGCGCGAGGCGATGCGAGCAAAGCAATTATTAACCCCGGCCAGTTGGTGAAGGAAATGAGCAAGTTCATTTCCGAGACATTCCCGAAGTCCATTCATTGCCTCGCGCGCGTGGAAAAATCGTCATGGTCGATTTCCGGCCTGCCCACCCAGATGCATCAGGTTTTGCTCAATCTCTGTGTCAACGCGCGTGACGCAATGCCTAATGGTGGCACGCTCACGCTCGCCACGGAAAATGTGAAAATATCGCTTGAGGAAGCCGCGCTCCGCAAAGACATTAAGCCTGGAAATTATCTTTGCCTCAGCGTCAGCGACACTGGCCACGGCATTTCCGCCGAACAAATTGAGAAGATTTTTCAGCCATTCTTCACCACCAAGGCACCTGGCAAAGGCACCGGCTTGGGACTTTCTACCTGCCAAAGCATCGCCAAAAGTCACAACGGCTTTATCACTGTTCAAAGCAAAATCAATTCTGGCACGGAATTCAAAGTATATTTTCCCGCGTCAAACGTCGAATCGCTGGAAGAGGCTGTCCTTCATAAAACGCCGCTGCCGGCAGGTAAAGGTGAATGCATTCTTGTCGTGGACGACGAAGAGGGGCTCCTCGCCATCACACGTGCCGCACTGGAAAATTATGGATACAATGTGCTGACCGCCACCAGCGGCTTTGAGGCTGTTGTTCAATTTACTAAAAACCCTGACGCAGTAAATCTTGTGATCACCGACCTTGCCATGCCGTTCATGGATGGCTTTGAGACCATTGCCGCTTTGCGGAAAATCCGGCCGGAGATCAAAATCATTATCGCCAGCGGTTCGGAAAAAGAAGTCGAAGAAGCTAAAGACCGCATCGTCATCAATTCATTCGTCGCAAAGCCCTTTACCAATGACGAACTGATTGAGACTGTTCACGAAGTTTTGTCGCGGAAAAAATAATGGCATCCCTTTATAAATGGCTAAAATTTCCATTCGTCTGCAAAGACTCATGGGTGTCGTTCAAGACGAATGAAAACAAAAACAATTCATAGGCATCAGATTTTGGTAGTGGACGATGAACCAAGCGTATGTATGTCCATAAAAATGCTCCTCGTGTATGACGGACATAAAGTCCAGACGGTTGATAGTGGCGAAGCAGCGCTAACGGTGCTTGAACAAGACAGGTTCGACTTGATCATAACGGATTATTCCATGCAGGGAATGAAGGGTGCTCAACTGGCCGCTCTCGTTAAACAGCGTTGGCCTGATCAACCCATCATAATGATTACGGCCTTTGCCGACGAATTTACAATCCATGGCAAGCCGCCCGAGGGCGTGGACTTTGTAATCAGCAAACCATTTTCCCAAAAAGAACTCCGCGAAGCCGTCGCCCGGGTGTTGCCCTGAAAGAACCGTGCTATGCGTTTCAGTGGCGCATACCGCAGGGCGGCTTCATTTATTGCTGGACTATTTTGCTTCCATGAAGAATTATAAAAAAACTCTTTTTTAAAACCGATAAGGCTGGATTCGTATTGGGCGTTTTGTTTCTGGGATCACTGACGGGATGCGTGTCACGTCAGGCGTAAGCGCCCACAGCCATGTAAAACATTAATTGTAAACAATTCTGGACATAGCTGGTAGGAACTGATAGATAGAATGCTAGCCGTTTTTAGAAAGTAGAGCAAGATGTGTAGGGCTTCACTTTACAGACAAAATCGGAACCTTTATGTCGGATATTTTTCTATGAAAACTCTTTCAAACTATTTGATTTTCACATTGCTATTGGGTATTTGCATCCCTTGCGAGGCACAACAGATTGGCCTGTATTTATACCTTACGACTCAAACCAATCAAATTTCACTAGGGAAAGTCAGTTATCCTCCTACTAATCAAATTGTTGTTGCGGGAGAGACTACGGTCATTTCTGTTACTGTTACTTCATCTTGCGCTGGTCCATTTGCCTATCTGTGGCAGCATGATGGAACTAATATCAACAATATCCATAAGATTAAGACCATAGCCGGAACTGGAAATGGGGGATATGCAGGTGATCGAGGCCCGGCGACAAATGCCACCCTTTTAGGTCCAATTGGAATCAGGGCTGATAATGCAGGCAATCTTTACATCGCTGATGCCTACAACAACGCCATCCGTAAAATAAGCACAAATGGAATCATTACCACTGTGGCTGGAAATGGAGTGCAGAACTATTACGGCGATGGCGGGCTGGCCATGAACGCCAATCTGAACACCCCATGGGATGTTTGTGCAGATGCTTCGGGAAATGTTTACATTGCCGATACATGGAATCACAGAATTCGCAAAGTAGACACCAATGGAATTATTACAACGGTAGCCGGCGGCGGTGAAACTTATTTCCCCGATGACAACGGCGGACAGGCTACCAACGCAGCTACTCCCGAGCCAATGGGTATTGCCGTGGATGCTTCTGGCAATTTTTACTTTTCCGAATTTGACAATGCTTTGATTCGCAAAGTAGACACCAATGGAATTATAACAACGGTGGCCGGAGATGGAGATGACGATTACAGTGGTGACGGCGGCTCAGCGACAAACTCCCATTTGTCTGAGCCGATGGGTGTTGTTCTGGATAATGTTGGCAATCTTTACATTGCCGAACATGGAACTGATCTCGTTCGCAAAGTTGACACCAATGGAATCCTTACAACAGTGGCCGGAGATTACTCTTACTTCTCAGACCCAAATTATTATGGTGAGGGCGGGCTAGCTATAGATGCCACGTTCAATGAAATTAGTTACATTGCCCTAGATCGGTTTGGCAATCT
>DATAUQ010000028.1:0-2288 GCA_036268155.1 Verrucomicrobiia bacterium
CGGCGGTATTTCGATGTTCGCGGGCGTCGGTGAACGCACGCGCGAAGGCAACGATCTTTACAACGAAATGATCGAGGCCGGCGTCATCAAGGTGAAGAAGGATGAAAAAGGTCATCCGATCATCGGTGAAAACGGTTTGCCGATCATCGAACCCGGTTCCCGCATCGGCCTTGTGTATGGCCAGATGAACGAACCGCCCGGTGCGCGTCTCCGCGTCGCGCTGTCTGCGCTCGCCGTGACGGAATATTTCCGCGACGAAAAAAATCAGGACGTGCTTTTGTTCGTGGACAACGTTTTCCGTTTCTCGCAGGCCGGTTCGGAAGTGTCCGCGCTGCTGGGCCGCACGCCGAGCGCCGTCGGTTACCAGCCGACGCTCGCCGCCGAAATGGGCGATTTGCAGGAACGCATCACCTCGACCAAGAAAGGTTCGATCACGAGCTTTCAAGCCGTTTACGTTCCCGCCGACGACTTGACCGATCCCGCGCCTGCCACGACGTTCGCGCATTTGGACGCGACCATCGTGTTGGAACGCTCCATCGCTGAGCTGGGTATTTTTCCCGCCGTGGATCCGCTGTCGTCCAGTTCCCGCGCGCTCACGCCGGAGATTGTCGGGCAGGAACATTACGACGTGGCGCGCGGCGTGCAGAAAGTTTTACAGCGCTACAAGGATTTGCAGGACATCATCGCGATTCTCGGCATGGACGAGCTTTCTGCCGAAGACAAGACGGCGGTTTTCCGCGCGCGCAAAATCCAGAAGTTCATGAGCCAGCCGTTCACCGTCGCGCAGGTTTTCACTGGCCGCGAAGGCAAGCAGGTTTCCCGCGAGGACACCGTGCGCGCATTCAAGGAAATTCTCGAAGGCAAACACGACGACGTAGCCGAACAGAATTTCTACATGAAGGGCGGCATTGACGAAATTAAAGAAAGTTAAAATTTGAACCGCAGAGGCGCAAAGGCGCAGAGTAAATTAAAACTCTGCGTTTCAGCGTCTCGGCGGTGAAATAAAATGGCTGCTACTATAAAACTTGAAATAGTCACACCGGAGGCGAAAACCTACTCCGAAGACGTGGACATGGTCACGCTCACCGGCACGGAAGGCGAGATGGGAATTTTGCCGCAGCATATGCCGCTGATGACGCAGCTCGTCGCGGGTGAAATCATCGCGAAGAAAGGTTCGGAAACAATTTTCCTCGCCGTCGGCGATGGCTTTGTCCAAGTCACGGGCGAAAAGATTTCCGTTCTCACGGACATGGCGATTCGCGCCGAAAACATTGACGAAGCGAAGGCCGAAGAAGCCCGCCAACGTGCCGAAGCGCGGCTTGCTGAAAAGCTCACCGATGAAGATGCCGCAATGGTCAGCGCGACTTTGGCGCATTCGCTCGCGCAACTTAAAGTCAAACGCCGGATCAGATAATTTTGTGGGGAACAAACAAACGGCGCGAAGAAAAATCTTCGCGCCGTTCGTTTTATTGTAGGAGACGAGGTGACAAGTCTCAAATTTCCGCAATTCAAAAACAGTCAGAGACTCCTTACGTCGTCTCCTACTTTATTGAATCTTAACTTTCCACCACATTGATCTCCACCGGCTCGACGCTGACGCCGGTTTTCTGCAGCCATTTGATGGCGGCTTTCACATCGGCGCGCTTGCCGTCGAGTTCCAGGCACACGACGCCGATTTCATCCGTGACGCTGCATTGGCGGATGTTGGTGACCACGGGAAATTTGCGGCCGAGCTTCCAGATGAGCGGTTCTTTGATGAGCTTGGGCGGATACATCAGCCACAGACGCGTCTGCTGCGGCGTTTTCTGGCTGGTCGGCGCGGATTTTTTCTTCTTGGCCATAATTTTTAATTCGCAGTTCGGAATTTGAAATTCGCAATTTGCCTTAGCCTCCCGCGATCGCCGGGATGATGCTGACTTCGTCGCCGTCTTTGAGCGGCGTCTCGCGGTTTTTGAGGAAGCGGATGTCCTCCTCGTTGACATAGACGTTGACGAAGCGGCGCACCTCGCCTTTTTCATCCACGAGGCGTTCCTGGATGCCGGGGAAGCGCGTCTGCAATTCGACGAGCGCCTCGCCGATGGTGGTGGCGTTGATTTCGACCAGCTCCTCGTTGTTGGTCAACTTGCGGAGCGGCGTTGGAATGCGGACTTTTTTTGGCATAAATAAAATTTTAGCTGTGCGGTTAAACTGGCGTGCTTTAATTAAGTTTGGCACGGACAACCATGTCGTCAACATTCAAACCATAGCCTTCAACTCCCGGATCAAAAACAATTTTTGAAATGGCTGTG
>DATAUQ010000029.1:0-2679 GCA_036268155.1 Verrucomicrobiia bacterium
TGGCTGGTATGCCGTGGATCAAGTTCGAGGTTTATGGTCCGCACCCGGACTGGCCTGAAGCAGAACTGGCATGGATGAAATCGGAAGGAATATATCAGGGACTGCTGCCTTATGCGGAACTCAAGACGCGGTTACGGGATGCCGACGCGTGCCTGGTGGTGATGAGTTTTGGCCGGGAATTGGAATTGATGATGCGGACGAGTTTCACCACGAAATTTTTGGAATACGTGCAGTTCGCCAAGCCGGTCGTCGTCTGGGGTCCTGAATATTGCCAGCCGGTGCGCGTCGCGCGGGAAACGGGCGCGGGATTGGCCGTTGAAAAGGATGAGGTGGAAGCTGTGGTGAAAGCGTTGGAGTCGTTGCGCTCGTCGGAACGTTGGTCGGAGCTGGCTCAAGGAGCGTGGTCGGCGGCAAATGGAGTTTTCAGCCACGAGCGGATTCATGAAGTGTTTTGCGAATCAATCCATGCCGCACTTGGCGACCCGTCGCCTACAATCGTTGATGGCAAAATTGCTGTTTGCAAATGAACTTCAGCCGAGAGCACGGGTTGAAATCAGGGCGTGAATTGTTCCTTTACTATCACGGTATTGGCGATTCACTTTTGTTCAGCACGGTTCTTTATCATCTGGGGCGCGAGAAGCGGCAACGCTATCTCGTGGGATCGCCTCACCCGGAAATATACGCAGGCAATCCTTATGTGCGACATTTGCCATTCTCGCAGGCGGTCAATTACAAGCTTGCGCGCGTCATGCGCGGGCTGCGCATTGTTGATGGCTTCACACACATGGATTATTATCAGGATGGCCGCATACCGAAAAAACACATCATGCGGTTGCTGGCCGACCGCATGGGACTGAAAGAATTTCCGTTCAAGCCGCTTATTTTTCTGAATGAGGCGGAGCTTCAAAAAAAAATGCTTCCGGCGTCCGAGAAACCGTGGCTTGCCATCCAGTCAACCGGCAATTCCCGGTGGACGGACAACAAGAATTGGGGCGTGGAAAAATTTATGAAGCTCGCCAGCCTGCTGTCGCCGGCATTTTCTCTCGTGCAACTCGGCGGCGCCGGGGATCCGCCATTGCCGGTGCAATTGAACCTTTGCGGTAAGATTAGTATCAGAGAACTGTTCCAAGTATTGAGACAATGCGATTTATTTGCAGGTCAAGTCGGATTTCTGATGCACGCGGCGGCGGCTTGTAATGTCCCGTCGGTCATAATCTACGGCGGTTTTGAAGCGCCGTGGCAATCTGGGTATGATGTGAACGTCAATTTATACAATCCCGTTCCATGCGCGCCCTGCTGGCTGGAATCAAAATGTCCTTACGATAAAAAATGCCTGGAGGAAATAACGCCTGAAAAAGTTTATGGGAAGATCGTCACGCTGTTCCAAGCCGGAAAGAATGAAGTGGCAACAAATGTTTTAAGAAACATCGTATAAATGTGTCGTCTTTCCATCATCATTCCCAATTACAACCGGGAAACCCTCGTTGGCGAAACGATTTTAAACCTGCTGGCGCAAACTTTGCCGCCGCTGGAAATCATCGTCGTGGACGACGGCTCCACGGACAAATCGGTGGAGGTCATCCGGTCGTTTGGAGAAAAAATCAAACTGATCCAGCAAACCAACCAAGGGCCGGGCGCGGCGCGCAATGCCGGACTCCGGGTTGCCAATGGGGAGTTCATTCAATTTCAGGACAGCGACGATCTTTTTTCGCCCAACAAACTGGAGGTGCAGGCGAAGTTGCTGGAACAAACCGGCGCGGACATCGCATTCAGCCCATGGGTCAAATTGAAAATTGAAGGCCGCAACGTAACTTTGGAAAATCATGTGTTGCAGCAAAAAATGCCGCCGGAAAAATTGAGCCTGCCCTGCTGGTGGTTGCGCGGCTGGTCAACCGTTTTTCAAAGCCTGCTGTTCCGCCGCTCGTTTTTGGCGAAATTGGGATTTTATCGCACGGACTTGATATTGGGTGAAGACGGAGAATTATTTTTCAGGGCATTGACCAGTTCGCCCCGCGTCGCGTTCACCGACGAGGCCTTGACGCTTTATCGCCTGCACAATGTGAACAAGATCACCCAGGACGAAGGCACTTCGCAGGCGCGGCGCGCGATTGATTGGGCGCGCTGTTTGCGGTGCATGATGGAGCGTTGTGAAAATTCTAAATTAAAAATGGATTTGATGACGCGCTCCATTTTCATTTCCGGCATCCGAAAACATCTGCGCTATTTGCGAACCGCGCCGGACGCACCCGCCGAGCTGGTGGATTTTCTGTCAAAGTTTGCGGCGCAGTTGCCCGGCGGCTGGCTGGCTGGCGTCGAATGGTGGTTGCGTCTGGCCGAACAAGGACGTTTGCGGACGCACGGTTCGCGCTGGATGAAGGCTTATCAAGCTGGAGCGGCGACTGAAAGTCAACTACGTCTAATTCGCGAAATGGGTTTCGATTTGAAAACAAAAAGCTGAAAACTGAAGCGCTGAAAATCTGAAATATGAGGTTGAGTGCAGAATTGCGCGGGCGAACCAAGAATTATGCTTCAGGAATAATTCGGTTTTATGTCAAGCTGCCGAAGGAGCGTGAGGAGGTGCGGGTGCTTGGCAAACAATTGCTGCGTTCGGGAACTTCCGTGGCTGCTCACGCGCGAGAGGCTTCGCGCGCGCGTTCCGATCCCGAGTTTTGCTCAAAG
>DATAUQ010000030.1:0-19558 GCA_036268155.1 Verrucomicrobiia bacterium
CCGGGCGCAGGCCATGAAATTTCCAGACCGCGCGCGGCAAGACAGAATCAGAAAATCCATCGCGTTCGCGCCACCAGAAATCCCACGCGCGGCGCAGATAAGTGTCCGAAGATTTTTGCGCCCGCGTCAATTCGTCCGGCAACAAACCGCTGACGCCGAGCAGCCGCGCTTGCAACTCAATCAGATTTTCACCGCAGAGGCGCAGAGGCGCAGAGAGCAGACGAACCTTTTGTTCGGCGAGATTTTGCATTGGCCAGACGTTGTGTTTGTAGCCGAGCGCGAGGAACAGATTTTCCCAAAGCGCTTGCTCCAATCCGACGTTTTTTGCGCGGGCGCAAATTGCGTTGGCCTTATTTTCAAAACGGACACGCGCGGCCTGTCGCAACAATTCCTTCAATTTGATTTCGTCCAGTTCGCGCAACGGCGCGCAGCATTTGCCTCGCAGATTTTCCGGCAGCGAGCGCAGCGATTCGTTTTCGAGCGACAGGCTTAATTCCGCCAGCGGCGTGTCGAGAACATTTTTCAAAGACAAAACGGCTGGAACATTTTCATTTGAAGCGGATTTAGCTTCGTCCCAAACGACGTGGAGCAAAACATTTTGAAAATTTTTATTTTTGTCGTGGCCGTGCGAACGCCAGCCGCCCGGACGCAAATCAATCTCCACATCGCCGGATTTTGGCGCGTCATTTCCGGTTTGCAGGACGGCGTTGCAAAAATCCGGCCCGCCTTCGAGACTTGCAAATCCGGGATGAAAGACACGGATAATTTTTCCATCGGCGGTTTTCAATTCACCGCGTTTGAGCCGTTGGTGCTGCCAGATGGCTTGCAGCAGGCGTTCGCTCGGAAAATGTTCGTCGCGCAATGTGCTTGCGCAGGACCACCACGCGGCGACGATTTGCGCGCGCCATTGTGCGTAAAAATTTTCGGGAAGCGAAGCCACGGAAATTGCTTTTGCGGTTTTGCAGGCGCAAAGTCAATTTCTTTTCATCCTCATTCTCGTCCTCATCGTCATCCTCAATTGAGGGCGAGGACGGGAATGATAAATTATTTTGAGCGCAACGAACGGCGGTTTCGCCTGTTAAATGAAATGAGCGGTTGCCCGCGCGGGAATTTTTCAGCTAAACTCCGCAAAGTTTTTTAATGAAGCGCAATGATTGAAGTTTCAAATCTGACAAAACGTTACACCGGCCGCACAGCGGTCAGCGATATTTCGTTTTCGGTCGCGCGCGGCGAGATCGTCGGCCTGCTTGGGCCGAACGGCGCGGGCAAGAGCACGACGATGAGGATTCTTTCCACTTTCCTGCCGGCGACGAGCGGCACGGTGCGCGTGGCGGGCTTCGATGTTTTTTACGATTCGGTCGAGGTTCGCCGCCGTATCGGTTTCATGCCGGAAAATAATCCGCTGTATCCCGAAATGCGCGTGCGCGAGTATCTGAAATTTCGCGCGCGGCTGAAAGGCCTCGGCTGGCGGCGTTCGCGCGAGCGCGTGGCGACGGTGATGGAGCAGTGCGGTTTGACGGACGTGAGCCGCCGCATCATCGGCCAGCTTTCCAAAGGTTACAAACAGCGCGTGGGTTTGGCGGATGCGCTTGTTCACGAGCCGGATTTGATCATTTTGGACGAACCGACCATCGGCCTTGATCCGAATCAAATCCGTTCGGTGCGGCAATTGATCAAAAGCCTTGCAGAAAAGCACACCGTTTTGATTTCGACGCACATTTTGCCGGAGGCGGAAATGATGTGCAGCCGGATGCTGATCATGTATGGCGGAAAAATCCTGGCGGCGGACACGCCGGAAAATTTGCAAAAGTTGATGCAGGGCAGCAGCAGGATCGTCGCGGAAATTGACGCGCCGGCGGAGGAATTGCGCGAGGCGTGGTCGCTGATGCCGGGCGTGGAACATTTTGACGTATCGGCTGGCGCGGATAATTTCCAGCGGTGCGCGCTGACGCCGCGCGACGGTTATGATCTGCGTCCGGCGATTTTCATGCTGGCGCGCGAGCGCGGCTGGATGTTGCGCGAACTGACGGGCAGCCGCCATTCGCTTGAGGATATTTATGTGCAAGTGACGAAGCCGAACGAGGAGGAAGAAAATTGATGCAAATTTTCCTCACACTCATGCGGCGGGAACTGGCGGCATTTTTCTTTTCCATCACGGGCTACGTCATTATCGCGGCGGTGACGCTGTTGAGCGGGTTGGGTTTTGTGGTGCTGATGACATCGCTCGGCAACGATCATTTCACCGCGACGGTGACGGAAATGTTTTACAGCACTTTCTTTTTCTGGCTGATTTTGTTGCTCGCCACGCCGGTGATCACGATGCGTTTGTTCGCGCTGGAAAAAGCTTCCGGCACTTTTGAAACTTTGATGACGACGCCGGTGAATGATTTGCAGGTGGTCGCGGCAAAATTCACGGCGGCAATCATTTTTTACATGATGACCTGGCTGCCGACGCTGGGGTGTCTGTTTATCGTAAGGCATTTCACCAATCAATCGGACGCGCTGGACGCGGGCACAGTGGGCGGAATGTATCTGGGAATTTTTCTCACGGGCTGCCTGTTTTTGTCGCTGGGTTGTTTTGCGTCGGCCATTTCGCAGAGCCAGATGGCGTCGGCGATGATCAGCTTCGTGCTGGGCGTGAGTTTGTTTTCGCTCGGCTATCTCGCGAAACAAATTCCCGCGACCGCGCAGTGGCAGGCGCACGCGCTGTCCTATTTCAGCCTGTTCGACCAGATGAACGATTTTGCGCGCGGTGTGGTGGACACGCGCACGGTGTTTTTTTATGCGGGCGCCACGTTTTTCTTTTTGTTCCTGACCTTGCGCGTGGTGGAAAGCCGCCGCTGGAAATAAAAAATGGCCGCCAAATCCCAACGCAGTTTTTCGCCCGGACGCCGCTGGAAAATCGGCTTCGACGTAATTGTGCGCACAGTGCTGGTGCTGGCGGTGGTCGTGATGGCGAATTATCTCGGGGCGAGGTTTTTCGGGCGGTTTTATTTGAGTTCGCAGACGCAGGTGAAATTGTCCCCGCGCACCTTGGGCGTGGTGCATTCGATCACGAACCACATTACGGTGACGGTTTATTACGACAAGACCGATGACGGGTATGATTCCATCATCGCGTTGCTGAATGAATACCGCTCGGCAAATCCGAACATTTCCGTCAAGACCGTGGACTATGTGCGCGACGCGGGCGAGGCGCAGAAAATCAAGGAGCAATACAAATTAAGTTCCGCGACGGACAAGGACCTTGTGATTTTTGATTGCGGCGGCCATGTGAAAACCGTCAACGGCGACGCGCTCACGCAAGTCAAGCTGGAGGAGGTGCCCAATGCGACCGAACGCGAATTCCGCCGCAAACCCATTGCGTTCAATGGCGAGATGATGTTCACCTCGATGCTGCTCGCGGTCGTCAATCCCAAGCCGCTCAAAGCGTATTTTCTGCAAGGCGACGGCGAACCGTCGCTGACCGATTCAGGGGACACGGGTTATTTCAAATTCGGCGCGACCCTGGCCGAAAGTTACATCGCGACCGAGCCCTTGCAATTACTCGGCGACAGCGGCGTGCCGGACGATTGCAATCTGCTCATCATCGCCGGCCCCCGCTTGGCGTTTTCGGAAGCGGAACTCCAGAAGATTGACCAATACCTCGCGCAAGGCGGACGGCTGTTCATGCTGTTCAATTATTTTTCCATCAAGCATCCGACCGGCCTCGAACCCATCCTCGCGCGCTGGGGAGTGAATGTAGTCGCCGACATTGTGGTGGATCATAAGAACACGACTTCCGGCCAGGACGTAGTCGTTTACAACTTCAGTTCGCATCCAGTCGTCAACCCCCTTACGCAGCTCGCGCTGCAACTGATTTTGCCGCGTCCGGTCAGCCGCATGGACTGGCAGAACCCGCCCGCCGATGCGCCGAAGGTGGATGAACTCGCGTTTTCCAGCCCGCAATCAACGCTCATGGGCGATCCCACCGCCGCGCCGCGCAGTTACCCGCTCATGGCTGCCGTTGAACAAAAAGCCGTCCCCGGCGTAGCCAACACGCGCGGCACCACGCGCATCATTGTGGCGGGCGATTCATTTTTCCTTGGCAACCGGCAAATCGAATCCGGTGCAAACCGTGATTTTGTGGGCTATGCGGCGAATTGGCTGCTTGACCGCACCGTGTTGCTCGAAGGCATCGGGCCGCGACCCGTCACGGAATTTCGCCTGACGATGACGCGCGCCCAGCAAAAAAATGTCCGCTGGCTGCTGCTCGGCGCGCTGCCCGGCGGCGTGCTGGTCTTGGGCTGGCTGGTCTGGCTGATGCGCAGAAAATAATGAACACGAAAAACACATGGACGTGGTTTGTCGTCGCGGCGGTATTGTTCGCAGCCATATTTCTTTTGGACCGCTACCTGCGCCCTCCCTCCGTTTCGACGCAAAACGTGCTGGCTGGTTTGCAGTCGTCAGCGGTGACAAGCATCCAGGTGATTCCCGCCGGTGCGTTTGAAATCCGCGCCGACCGCGTCAACAATTCATGGGTGCTGGCAAAACCCATTACTTATCCGGCGCAATCCGCCGCCATCGAAACTTTTTTGGCGGCGCTTCAAAAACTTACGGCTGCCACGCGCATTAGCGCCGGCGAACTTCGCGAACACAACACGGCCTCGGCGGATTTTGGTTTTGATTTGCCGCAGGCCTCGCTTGTAATCGAGGCGGGCGACCAGCACTGGCAACTGCTGGTCGGCAACAAGACCGCGCCCGGCGATCAGGTTTTTTTACGCGTCGTCGGCGTGGATGGCGCGTTTGTGACCGACGCGGGCTGGCTCAGTTTAATTCCCCGCTCGGACAACGAATGGCGCAGCACCGCGCTGGTCTCGGCGGAAGCCAATGATTGCGATTCCATTGTGCTGACCAATGGCGCAAAAATCATCGAGTTGCACCGCGACGCGACAAACCATTTCTGGCGCATGACCCGCCCGCTGCAGGCGCGCGCCGACAGCGACCGAATCACGGACGCGCTGCAACAATTGCAGGCCGCGCAGGTCGCTCAATTTGTCACCGATGACGCGAAAGCGGATTTGACGGCATTTGGTTTGCAGCCGGCCGACCTTGATTTATGGCTCAATCGCGGAACGAATTTTATTTCCTCCATCCAAACCGGCAAAGGCGCGACCAATGATGCGGCGCAAGTTTACGCGAAACGCGCAAGCTGGAACACCGTTTTCACGACGGCCAAAGAGCCGTTGTCGCCGTGGCACGGCACGGTCAATGACTTCCGCGACCCGCATTTGCTCGAATTGACAGCGCCCGTCGCCAAAATTCAAGTGCGCGGCCAGAATGGTTTCACCTTGCAACAGCAAGGCACGAACGGCTGGAAAATCGCCGGTGAAAAATTCCCGGCGGACGCCGAAAATGTCCGGTTGTTCATCAAGCTGCTGGCCGACCTGCGCGTCGCGGAATTTGTCAAAGACGTTGTGACCGCGCCCGATTTGCCGGCTTACGGGCTGGCGACGCCGACACGTCAGATTATTTTGCGTTCAGCGATTGGCGACAGCAACGCAGTCATAGCGCAACTGGATTTTGCCGTTCAAACCAACGGAATTTTTGTCCATCGCGCCGACGAGGATTTTATCTATTCCATCACCACGAATGATTTCAACCGGCTGCCGGAAGCGGGCTGGGAATTCCGCGACCGGCGCATCTGGAATTTCAGCGAGAACAACGTCGCGCAAATCACGCTGCGCCAAAATGGAAAAACGCGCATCCTCGTTCACGACGGCCTGAACAAGTGGTCGCTCGCTGCCGGATCGCAAGGCATCATCAATCCGCCCGCGCTGGAAGAAACCGCGCACCGCCTCGGTGAATTGACCGCCGTCGGCTGGGTCGGGCGCAATGTGACCGAGCCTGAAAAATTCGGTCTGGCGCCGGATAATCTGGAAATCACCGTCGAACTCAAAAGCGGCGAAAAACTTTCCGTGGATTTCGGCACGGAACTTTCGTCCGCGCACACCGCGCTGGCCGCTGTCACGCTCGATGGCGAGCGCTGGGCGTTTGTTTTCCCGCCGGTGCTTTACCAGTTCGTCTTGAGTTATCTCACCATTCCGGCGAATGTCCCGTGATATGCGACCCGGTTTCTGGCGCAATTGCCGCGTGTGCTTCCGCTGGTGCCGCATCAGTGTGCTGCTGCTGGTGCTCGCCGTCGTGTGCTCCATCGCGTGGTTCAACCGCGTTGGTCTGCCAGATTTTCTGAAGACGCGGCTCGTCGCCGGCTTGCGCGAACGCGGAATCAAACTGGAATTTTCCCGGATGCGCCTGCGCTTCGAGCGCGGCATCGTGGCGGAAAATGTCCGCATCGGCGGCGAGCATGTCTCCGACCCGTTGCTGACGCTTGCCGAAGTCCAGTTACAACTCGATTACCGCGCATTGCTGCACCGGCAGTTGCAGGTGGACGGGCTGGTGCTGCGCCAGGGAAAATTTCTCTGGCCGGTCTCGCCGACAAATTCGTTGAAACTCGACAACATCCAGGCTGAACTGCGTTTTCAGGCCGATGACATCTGGTCGCTCGACAATTTTCAGGCGGACTTCGCGGACGCAAAACTCACATTGTCCGGCGAAATCGCCCACGCGCCGGAACTTCGCGACTGGAAAATTTTCCATGGCGCCGGTTCCACCAACTTTTCGCGCTGGCAGGTGCGACTGCAAAAATTTTCCAGCATGCTTGACCAGATCCATTTTGAAGGCGCGCCATTGTTGAACGCGACGATTGACGGCGACGCGCTGGACATCCATTCATTTTCCATCCAGCTTTTGGGCAAAGCGCCTGCCATGCGGACGCCGTGGTTTCGCGCGCGCGACATCCAATTGACGGCGAATCTGACAATGCCAGCCGGAGCGCCGGCGGATTTTGATCCGTCGTGGAATTTTTGGACGAACTTGCAGCCGTATCAACTGGAATGGTCGGCGCGGTTCAGGCGATTAAGGTCGGAGAAATTGAACGCGGACTCGGTGGCGGCCGGCGGATTCTGGCGCGCGCCGGAACTGGTCGTCACCAATTTGTCCGCTGAACTGGGCGGCGGAAAACTGGATGCCGCCGCAAAATTAAATGTCGTCACGCGTGAACTGTCGTTCACCAATTCCTCGTGTTTCGACTTGCACGCATTGGACTCATTACTGACCGGGAAAACTGACGCGCGGCTCGCGGAATTTTCGTGGCCGCAGCCGCCGTCGTTGGAGGTTGGCGGCTCGCTGGTTTTGCCCGCGTGGACAAATCACGCGCCGGATTGGAACGGTGAAGTGCGGCCGACTGTGCGATTGAACGGCGAACTGGCTTTCACAAACGGCATGGTGCTGGGCGCACAGATTGATTCGGCGCGGACGCATTTTTCCTATTTGGACCTTGTCTGGCAATTGCCCGACCTCGCGCTCGCGCAGGAAAAAACGCATTTGGAAATAAATGGTTTCGAAGATGACGCGACGAAAAAATATCGCTGGCAAATCCGCGGCGCGCTCGACCCGGAAGCGGCGCGGCCGTTTTTGACCGCGAGCAATGCGGCACACGCGCTGGAGATTGTGAAATTGTCCGCGCCGCTGGCGCTGGACGTGGATGTCAGCGGACGATTGTATGATTACGACAGCATCGCGGCGGATGGACGCTTGTCGGTGACGAATTTTTCGGTGCGCGGCGAACATTTCGGCGAAGTGGCGGCGGTTTTGAATTATACGAACCGCGTGCTGGAATTTTTGCAGCCGCTGATGCGCAACGGCGCGCAGATGGCGACGGCGGACAGCGTGACTTTGGATTTTAACACGAGGCTGATTTATTTCACGAATGTTTTCAGCATTGCCGATATGCAGCCGGTGGCGCGCGCCATCGGGCCGAAGACCGGCAAAATAGTGGAGCCGTATCATTTTCTGCAACCGCCGACGGCGCGGGTGAACGGCCAGATTCCATTGGGCGACTTGCATGGCGGACATGAAATGGCGGACGTGGACATGCGCTTCGACATCATCAAAGGCACGCCTTTTGAATGGCTCAAGCTCAAGACGACCAACATCGTCGGCACATTGCGCTGGCGCGGGCAGACGCTGCTGTTGACGAATGTGGCGGCGGCATTTTATGGCGGAAGCGGGGCTGGTTTTGCGGATTTTGATTTTCGCGTGCCGCATGAAGGCGCGGATTATCATTATCAAGTGACCCTGACGAACGTAAACCTGCACCTGCTGGCATCGGATTTGAGCACGACCACAAATCATCTCGAAGGCACGCTGGCCGGACAACTGGTCGTGACCAATGCGAGCACGGAGAATTGGCGGACATTGAGCGGTCATGGCCGGGTGAACCTGCGCGACGGGCTGCTTTGGGATATTCCGGTGGTCAGCATTTTGTCGCCGGTGTTGAACGCGGTTTCGCCCGGCCTGGGCAACAGCCGCGCGACGGAGGCCTCGGCAAAATTTGTAATCACCAACGGCATTATTTTTACCGACTCGCTCGAAATCCGCTCGACGATGACGCGGCTGGAATATTCCGGGACGATTGACCTGTATCAAAACGTGAACGCGCACGTCACCGCACAACTGTTGCGCGACACCTGG
Organism: Verrucomicrobiia bacterium; assembly: GCA_036268155.1. Taxonomy (GTDB): domain Bacteria; phylum Verrucomicrobiota; class Verrucomicrobiia; order Limisphaerales; family UBA11358; genus UBA11358. The sequence goes on from DATAUQ010000030.1 coordinate 8,575, forward strand.
GTGGTCGGCCCGCTGGTCAGCACGGTTCTGTGGCCGGTGAGCAAATTGTTCGAGTATCGCGTGACCGGGTCGCTGAAAAATCCCAAGAGCGAACCGGTTTATGTGCTGCCGAAATTACTATTGTTCCCGCTGCACCCGATCCGCACGCTGGAGGACATAATTCCCAGCGGCGACTCCATCTCAAATCGTCCAGCATGGAATTGAAATCAGTATAGTCCGGCGGCGGGGCTGGTTTGGATATTGTCGTTGCTGTCCGACGGCGTGCTGTTCATGTCAATCGGCTGGCTCGGCGGCTGGTTTGTGGAAATAATAGCACCATGCTTCTTGGCGGCTTTGGCGTCAGCCTTTGCTTGCCTATCGGCCTCCATTTGTTCGACTTTTTCCTCGGCCGCAACTTGTTTGGCCTCCTCTTTGTTGTCTTGGTCTTCGGCATGGGCAATGCCCGGCAAACGGCCTTCTTCGGTCTTGGCCTGGATCGCCGCCAGTTCTGGCGTCCTCAAAACTGTCGGGCGCATCAGCACCAGCAATTCATCGCGGGTTTTATTGCTGGTCTTCGCGCTGAACAATACGCCGAGCAGCGGGATGTCTTGCAGGATGGGAACTCCGCTGCTGCTGTGGTCTTTTTCCGAGCGGATGGCGCCGCCGAGGATGATGCTGTCGCGATCCTTGACCGCGACATTCGACACCAATGTTCGTTTGTCGGTGTTCGGCACATTGCCCACGCCTTGAATGAAAGTCGTGCCGTTCAGATCGTCAATTTCCTCGTTGATCTGCATGACCACCAGACCATCAGGATTGATGAAGGGCGTGACGTCGAGTGAAACACCGACCGAGAGCTGCGAGAAAGACGAACCGATGCCCGTGGTGCCGCCGTTGTAGGTGCTGGTCACATAAGGCACCGTCTGGCCGACAAAGAATGAAGCTTCCTGCGCCTGAAAAGTCTGGATGCGGGGCTTCTGGATGATGGTGACATCATTGTCGGAGGCCGCCGCCTGAACTGCAATATCATAATCGGAATTGCCCAACTGGCCAAAATAACTGAACCCGCCGCTGGCAAGGGCGCTGCCGAATGAAGTGTTTCCATTGGTCGCCGTGCTGACGACGTTGCTGGCAAGAAAACTTAAGAATGAGGGTCCGTTATTATAACCGCCTCCGCCCTTGAAGTTGGGGACATTGATCGCGCTCGGATTCTGGACGGCCGAGACGCCGGTGCTTAACGACTTGCCCAATGAAACTTCCATGATGACCGATTCGATGAGCACCTGTGAAAGCAGCACGTCCAACTTTGACACCACCTCCTTGATCCGTTCCATGTCGTCCCGCGTCGCGAAAACCAAAAGCGAATTGCTCCGCTGGTCGGCGATGATTTTCGTCTGGCCGAAAACCTGGATTTGATCCTGCTGCCCGCCGCCTGCCGCGCGCTGGATGATGGACTGCAACCGTTGCTGGAATGTTGAGGCGCCGCCCCCCGCCGCGCCATTGGCAGTGGCTCCAAAACCAGTGTTGCCGCCCGCGCCGGTCGTGCCGCCCGCGCGTTGCTGGGTGCCGAAACCATTCCCGCCGGTCGTGCCCGTGGTGCCGGTTCGCGTGCCGTTGGCCGTGCCGGACGTCGAACCGCCGATGCTCACGGTGCTGCCGCTGCCGGTGCCGCCAAGGCTGTTCAACGCGTTGGCGATGTCCTCGGCCAGCGCGTATTTGATCGGGATGACTTCGGAGATGTATTCCGCCGGCACGGACACGTCCACGCGGTCAATCATCTGCAACATCCGCTTCACATTTTCCGCGTTGTCGCGCAGCACAAGGATCCCATTGCTGTCAATGGGCAGGATGGCATTCGGCAATTTGGCGAAGGGCTGGATGATCGGCACCATCTCGGTGGGCTTGATATTTTTCAACTGCACGATGTGGGTGACATAAGGCCCCAGATCCGGCAATTGCGCGGCAGTCTTGTCGTTGAATTCCGCCGCCGCCGTGTTCGCGTCGCCCGTTGACAATACTTTCACGAATTTGTCGCCGATATTGATGACTTGGATGCCGTTGAGCGAAAGCACCGCCTGCAACGCCTCGATCGCCTCGGTCTTGGTCAATGGTGTTTCCGTTTTCAAAACAATCGAGGCGGACGGCAGACCTGCGCGCAACAACGTGCGTCCGACCAGTTTTGCATACACTTCCAAAACCTGGCTCACGTCCACGCCTTGAAAATTGATGTTGCCCGCCGGAATCATTTCTTCCGGCTGCGCGTTGGTTGAAGTTCCATCGGAACTTTCGTCTGCCGGTTCAACAGTGGTTTCCGTCGCCGGAACTGCCGCCGTAGCGGGCGAATTTGAAGGTGTGGCCATCGGGTTGTTGTTGTTGGCGGGGCTAGCGCGGCGCGGTATGGAGCGCAGCGTCGGCGTCGTTTGCGCCCAGAGGTCAAGGCCGGTTAAAAATAGGATCAGGGCGAGTATGGTCGTTTTCATTTTGCCTTTGCGGTTGCGGGTTTCAAATTGTCGGCGGTCGCATTTTTTTGATAACTGGCGACGAGCCGGATATTCGCGTTGAGATGCTGCTTGGCGGCGTCGGGTTGCAGTTCCAGGTCAATGACGCGGGTCATCGAGGAGCCGGAGCCGAGCTTGTAAAGAAAATCCACCAGTTGTTTGTCGTCAGCGATGGCGGAAATATTTTGCATCTGCTCCATGAAAAACTCGTTGGTGTGAACGATCGAGCGCGAGTAATTGACGATGCCCACGCCGCTTTGCGCCGCCTGCGCATTGATGGTGCGCATCATGTTGATGGCCTGATCTTCCGGCGCGACAAATTCACCCTGGCTCTGCAAGCTGTCCACCTGCTTCTCGTAAGCGGCCGTTTGCGCGATCGCCGTCTGGTAAAGTTTCAATTTTTGCCGGGCATCCGCGCCGCGCCGCTGCAAATTTCCCCAATCTGAAAAATGCGGCCAGATGAACACATAATTCAGCACGAGAAACAAAATCACCAGAACCCCGATGGCCAGCCGGCGTTCCAGCGGACGCAATTGCGCGAAATACTTTTTCACGGCGTCTCCTCCGCATTCTGCAATTTCAGGGAAAAACTCCAACTGACATTGTTGTTTCCGACCTGGCGCGGACTGACCGTTTCGCCGCCTTCCGAAGTGAACACCGGCTGCCCATTGAGCGTGGCTTTTTGCATCGCGCTGTTGAAATTGAAAAGCGCGTTGATCTGATCCGACGGCGCGGTGCCGCCCACTGAAAGGGTTTCGCCATTGGCAAAACTGAACCGTTGCAATGAAATTCCTTCAGGCATTTGTTCTGCGACGACTTTCCAGCAGTCCAGCGCCGCGTATTTCAAATCCTGACGTTGCTTGAGCACCTCGTAACGCGCCTTGAGCTGCAACGCATTCGTGTAACTGCCGCTGATGGCGGTGACCTGCTGCTCGACCTTGCCCGTCTGGATGCCAAGAAAAAATGTAGCGCAAAAATAAATCGCCACGCAAACTGCATACAGAATTCCCGTGGCGAACAAGCCGTGCAGCCACAAACGGTCAAAAAACTGCTGCCGATAACGCGCGGAAAATTCAGTTGGCAGCAGGACCGCATTGCTCGCGTCCGCCGCCGTCGCGCGCCGCGCCGTGTGCGCCGCGAGTTCCGGCAACGGCATCGGCTTCGTCACGGCCACCGATTCGCCCAGGCCATCGCGCAAAAAAGTTTCCCATTCGCCGGCGATCGTGCCGTCGGCGACCAGATGCCATTTGGGTTGCGATGTCAGCCAGCCTTCGAGTTCGCCCGCCCAGGCCAGTTGCGCGAGCTGCTCCTGCAAACTTTTCGCACGGTCGCCGTCCAGTGGCAGCACGATGTAACTTAAATTCCGCAGCGCGCCGCTAAACCACCACGCGACGAGCGCGGCGTTCTGGCCATTCAAGAGCGCCGGATAAATCCACGCGCCGTTTTCGCTGGCAGGCGACGATGCCAACTCGTCGAGCATCGGCGCTTCAAGCCGGTCGGCGAGATAACCTTGTGATTCCAGTTTGCCGAGAAATTCTTCAACCACCTTCCGCTCGACAATGACCACGATGATGGTCTGCAAAGTTTCCGACGGCGACTGCGGCAGAATCTGGAGCGTCCAGACAATTTGAGTGACGGGAACCGGCGACAGTTTTTCCAACTGCAATTCCACCATCGCGAGCGTTTCACCGAAACTGCTTTTGGGCAGTTCGACGACGCGCAGGAAAATATTTTCCGGCGGCAGCCACGCGACGTTCAATTTTGGCTGCCACAATGAAGTCCACGATTTCGCGACATATTTTGGCGGCAACGGTAGGCCGGGCGCGCTGCTTGATTCGCGGTTCAAGGCGCCGCTCTTGGCGTCGAACTGCCAGAGGCGGTTCGCGTCAGGCGCGGTTTGCAGGATGTTGCAGGAATTCCAGCGGGCCATGAAAAGTTTTTGGTTAGCTGCGCGGGATGAATTGCGTTTGTTCGCCGCCGGCCAGCGATTCGAGATGTTCCTCCATTTGCGTCACGCGCAAAACCTCCTCGATGGTCGTCTCTCCATTTTTGACTTTGATCCAACCGTCGTCACGCAGCGTTCGCATCCCGGCCTCCATGGCGCGCTGGGCGATGGCCGTGGCGGACGAACGGTTCATGATGAGTGGCCGGATGGCTTCGGTGACGATGAGCAATTCATAAATGCCCTTCCGTCCTTGATAACCCTGCTGGCGACATTCTTCGCAACCGGCGCCGTGCCAGATTTTCGCCGTGCCGATGTCGGCGGCGGGAAAACCGACCTTTCGCAGATAATTCGCATCCACCTTTTGCTCGGTCTTGCAATGCTTGCAGATCGTGCGGACAAGCCGTTGCGCCATGACAGCTTCAACCGACGACGCTACGAGAAAAGGCTCGATACCCATGTCAATCAACCGCGTGAACGCGCTCGGCGCGTCGTTCGTGTGCAAAGTGGAAAAAACCAAATGGCCGGTGAGCGACGCGCGAATGGCGATTTCTGCCGTCTCGGAATCGCGGATTTCGCCGACCATCACGACGTTCGGGTCTTGCCGCAAAATATGACGCAACCCCATCGCGAACGTCAGCCCGATGTCCGAGCGCACGGCGATTTGATTGATGCCTTTCAACTCATATTCGACCGGCTCTTCAATCGTGATGATGCGCTTTGTGACGGAGTTGATGGAACTTAAAAAGGCGTAGAGCGAAGTGGATTTGCCGGAACCCGTCGGACCGGTGACGAGAAAAATCCCGTGCGGCTTGATGATGACTTCTTTGATGGCGTTTTCCTCGGCGGGCGCGAAGCCGAGTTTATCGAGGCTCAAGAAAATTTTCCCGCGCGTGAGCAAACGCAGCGAAACGCTTTCGCCATAAACCGTCGGCACGGTCGAGACGCGGATGTCAATTTCCTCGCCCTTGATTCGCACATTGATGCGACCGTCCTGCGGCAATCTTTTTTCCGCGATATTCATGCCGCTCATCACCTTGATGCGCGAAATCAGCGCGGCCTGATAGCGCTTCAACTGCGGCGGCATCGGCGTCTGGTGCAAAATGCCATCAATGCGATAGCGGATTCTCAATTCATCTTCCGCCGGTTCAAAGTGAATGTCCGTCGCGCGGTCCTTGAACGCTTCCCAGATGATCTGGTTCACGAACTTGATGACGCTGGCTTCCTGATCGTCCTCGGTGATTTCCTTGTCACTGGCGATCTCCAGCTCCATCGTATCGTTCTCGCCCATTTCATCGAGCGTTTCCGCGCCGACGCCGTAATATTTTTTCAACGCCTTCTCGATCTCCATTTTCGGCGCGAGCGCAAATTGCACCGGCATATGCGCGTCGAACTTCACCGCGTTCATCATCGCCGCGTCGAATGGGTCGCTCACGACGACTTGCAAGGTGCCGTTTTCCAGAGCCGTGGGCAGCACGGAATATTGAAAGGCGATTTTCGTGGAAAGTTTGTTGCGTGCTTCCGTCGCGATGGAAAGTTTCGGCAGATCCAGATACGGCCAGCCGAGCGATGCTGCGAGCCGTTGGACAAAAACGTCCTCGGCTACGCCGCGTTCGCGCGCGACGAACGTCAGCAACGGCTCTGTCGAGCCACCGTCCGCCGAGGTGCGCCACAACTTTTGCCAGTCGTCAAACTGACTTGGCGACGCTTCCGCGACCGACGCGACGAGATTTTTTACCGAGTTAAATGCCATTTGTTGCAACTGGTTGAACAGTTGGAGCCGCGAAAAGTTGCAGAAATTCTCAACAAACTCAACCACGAACGGATGTTAATTGACACGCATAAATCAAATTAAGCATTTCAGGTCGTTGCTTGCGCTCGACTCGCGTTTCCAAAATGTTAAATTATCCGCGTGAGCCTGTTGACCCATCTTTTGTCCGTCGTCGTGGCGACGAATCCGCCCGCCGTCGCCGTCAGCAACGAAATCCAGCAGACCACCGGCATTTCCGTGACCGTGCCGGACGCGAATGACCCGGCGGAGCAGGAGTTGCAGAAGTTGATGGCCGACGATGACGCGGCGCAGGCCGAGGTTGACAAATGGATCCGCGACAATTCCGATTTCTCCACGCAGGGCGCCGGCGTGCCGAAGGAAGAATTGAACAGGCGCATCATGGAACGCTTCGCGCCGATCCGCAAAGGCTACGAGGATTTTTTGCGACGTTATCCAAACAATGCGCACGGTTATCTGGCCTACGGAAGTTTTCTCAACGACATTGGCGACGAGGATGGTTCCATGGCGCAATACGAAAAATCCCGCCAGCTTGACCCGAAAAATCCCGCCGCTTGGAACAACCTCGCGAATTATTACGGCGAACATGGCCCGCTCACCAACGCATTTATTTATTATGCGAAGGCGATTGAATTGAATTCCAACGAGCCGGTGTATTATCAAAATCTCGCCACGACGGTTTATCTTTACCGCAAGAACGCGAAGGAATTTTACCACATCAACGAAGCGCAGGTTTTTGACAAGGCGCTCGCGCTTTACCAGAAAGCCGTCCGGCTCGATCCAAATAATTTTCCGCTCGCGACCGATTACGCGCAAAGTTACTACGGCATCCGCCCGCTGCGCACCAACGACGCGCTCGTGGCCTGGACCAACGCGCTGCAAATCGCCGGTGATGAAATACAGCGTGAAGGAGTCTATATCCATCTTGCGCGCATCAAAATTTCCATCGGACAATTCGCCGAAGCCCAGGCGCAACTCGACGCCGTGACCAATGCCGACCTTGCCGACTTGAAGAACCGGCTCGAACGCAGCCTCAATGACCATGAACATCCGAAAACGAACTCCGTGACTGAATCAACAAATTCGATTTCTGTTTCCACCAACGCTCCCGCTTCTGAATAATATCAGGCCTTTGCAAAGGAGAGCGGGCGGCTCGCCCGCGAGTTCAAAACCTGGCATTGTGCGAACGAGCCGTCCGCGCTCCAATCGCATTTAAGAATTTCAACTTTGTGCCTTTGCGCCTTGGTGGTAAATTCACCGCCGCATGAGCTTTTACGACAAACTGAAATTTGACGCGCAAGGTTTGATTCCCGCCATCGTGCAGGAACACAAAACCGGGCGCGTGCTGATGTTCGCGTGGATGAACCGCGCGTCGCTGGAAAAAACCGTCGCCACCGGCAGGACGCATTTCTGGAGCCGCTCGCGCCAGAAATTCTGGATGAAGGGCGAGGAAAGCGGCCACACGCAGACCGTCAAGGACATCGCGTTCGATTGCGACGGCGACGTGCTGCTCATCCAGGTCGAGCAGGCCGGCGCGGCGTGCCACGAAGGTTATCAATCGTGCTTTTTCCGCTCGGTCGAAAATGGCGGTTTCAAAACCACCGAACCGCAATTGCAAACGCCGCAGGAAATTTATAAAAAGAAAAAATAATCTTCTGTGTCGCGCAGCATTCATACAACTCGCAGAACAGTTTCGCGACTTTCGAAAAGGAAATTCGCGTCTGCAAAAGAAAAAGATGAAGCATTAAAAGATGCCAAAGGTGAACTTCGCCGAAAACGGCTAATCAAACAAAAAGTGGCAGAAGAAAGACGGCTTGCCGCACCGCTTTTGATTGGCACGGACATCAATACGATTCCGATTGAAACACATCACGCAAGTCAGTTTGTTCATCACACTGCATCGGTTCAAAATTTGCGCGTGATATTAGCATTGTTGCCACCCGCAGCCACTGAAGGAATTTCATCCATCAAATTAATTCTCGGAAAGGAATACATTGATAAATGGTATGAGAATGAAAGCAACACTCGCGATCCATTTACAGGAAGACTGTCACGAGAAATTTTGCCCGGAGTTTATGCTGGCGTCATTTGGGGCACTTATTCTCCATCCGCTGGACGAGTCACACTCCACGCGCACGTTTATGACTTGGCAGATTTGCCTATTAGTCGCAATGCGTGTGAACTCTATTTACGATTAAAAGTTTTACAAACATTTGTCCATGAAATTGCGCACCATCACGATGAAATTCATCGCGTTGCTCGCGGACGATGGCTGGCGGATCGAAAAGAAAATGTCGAGTGGTATGCAGAAAACATGGAACACAAGTGGACGCGAGAAGTGGTCATTCCTTATTTGGAAAAAACATACCCAAGTGATGTAAAAGAACTCATTGATTTTGTTGAGCAGAAAGCGGGTTTATGTCTTCCGCTTGAATTTTTTGCCGGCGATTCACGAAGCACGCTTCGAAACGGTTTGATCAGGCTTATGTTTTCAACGGCAAGCGCATTTGAGTGCTGGATGAAAGAATCAAAGAAATGCGAAACGCTCGCGGCTTCAAGACTCGCTTTTGCATGGGAACTTCATTACGCAGACGAATATGAACTTTGTCTCAAAGTGTTGAATCTGATTTTGGCCGATGAGCCGAATAAATCTGACGTGCTTACTTGCAAAGGCGATACACTTATTCATTTAGAGCGTTTTGACGAAGCATTTGAAATTGCCGAAAAAGTTTTGAATTCAGAATCTTCCAACGTTGATGCTTTGGAAATTCGAGGCGATGTGTTTGAGCGTCGCAAAGATTGGAGTGCTTTGCTCGAAAATTGCAAACGCTGGTTGGCATCGGTCAGCGAAGATTCTAAAAGCCGCTTTTATGCTTATCAGCATTTGGCGATTGCCCACTGTGCGTTGGGAAATTTTCAGGAAATGGAACAGTGGATTGAAGCATGGACTAATTTTGGCGGGCGAAAGCGCAAATCAGAATTCATTCGAAAAGCCGTTTATCGCAGAGCTGGCCGTGAATTGTCAAAATGATTGTCCCACGCTTGCGCGAATTCTTTTTCTGGCGCATTCTTTTTTCATGCTGACGGATGAACAGACCAGTCCCGAACAATTCGCGGCTTTGCGCGCCATGAGCGGCGCGCGGCGGTTGCGGCTGGCCGAGCAGCTTTATTGGTCGGCGCGCAAAATGAAGGCGGCGGGATTGCGCAGCCAGCATCCCGACTGGCCGGAGCCGCGGCTGAACGACGAACTGCGCCGGATTTTCAGCCATGCCCGAACCTGAATTATTTCTGCTCTTCGTGCGCCCGTTGAATCGCGCGGGCATCCGCTACATCGTCAGCGGCAGTGTCGCCGCCATTTTTTATGGCGAACCGCGATTGACGCATGACGTTGATTGCGTCGTTTTTCTCAACGCCAACGATGTAGAAAAATTATTTTCCGCATTTTCCGAAAAAGAATTTTATGTGCCGCCGCGCGAAATTATTTTGGCTGAAATTGCGCGTGAGAAAAACGGTCATTTCAACATCATTCACCACGACACGATCTTCAAAGCCGACTTGTATCCCACTGGACGCGATGAATTGAACGCGTGGGCGTTTCGCAACAAACGCGAAGTGGAATTTGAAGGTGAGAAAATCATTCTCGCGCCGCCGGAATACCTCATTGTCCGCAAGCTGGAATATTTTCGCGAAGGCCGCTCGGAAAAACATCTGCGCGACATCCGCGCCATGCTTGCCGTGTCCGGCGAACAATTGGATCGCACGGCGTTGAACGAATGGATTCAGCGACAAGGTTTGGAATCGGAATGGCGGCAAGTTGTTTAAGAATTTCTCGCGGCTTCCTGCTTTTATTTTCTCCGCACTTCGGCTAAAAATGGTTTCATGTATTCGCCGACGCCTGATGAATTTTTGAAGCTCGCCGCGCAGGGCAACGTGATTCCCGTCACGCGCCGCCTGCTCGCCGACATTGAAACGCCGCTCTCGGCCTATCGCAAAATCCGCGGCGCGGGCGAATCGTTTTTGTTCGAGTCAGTCGAGGGCGGCGAACATCTGGGGCGTTACTCGTTCGTCGGCTGCAATCCACGCGCGGTCATCCGCCAGACGGAAAACCGCGTCGAAGTTTTGGAGAACGGAAAAGTCACCGAGACATTTTTGATTGGTAGCACAGGCGTCCCGCCTGTCGTTTCGGGCGTCGCGCCCGAAACCGTTTTGACGGCCACAACTTTCTCGGCAGCACACGCCAATCCACAAAGTTCATCCTCAAACGAAATTCGGCGGGACGCCGAATTTGGACAGGCGGGACGCCTGCGCTCCCCAGAAACTGTCCACGACGGCCTCGTCGTCGTCGAGCGCGTGATGAAAAAATATCGCGCGGTGTCTCTGCCGGGCCTGCCGCGATTCACCGGCGGCGCGGTCGGTTTCATCGGTTACGAATTCATCCACGACGTCGAGCCGGTCGTGCCGCGTCCGCCGCAGGACGAATTGAAGACGCCCGTGATGGTTTTTCTCGTCGCCGACCAGCTTTTGATTTTTGACCGCGTCGCGCAGACCATCACCGTTCTGGTCAACGCCTTTTTGGACGAAGCGGAAAATCCAGCCGAAGCTTACGAAAATGCGACGAGCGAAATCGAACGGCTCGTGTCGCTGCTCGAACAGCCGAGCGAACACATTCCCGTCAGCGTGCCGAATGAAGTTCCCGAAGTCGCGTTCGCGTCGAACATCACGCGGGAAAAATTTTGCGCGAACGTCCTCGCCGCCAAAAAACTCATCACGGCGGGC
>DATAUQ010000031.1:0-2727 GCA_036268155.1 Verrucomicrobiia bacterium
CAATCCCGTCGCAGTGGAATGATTTTGAACAGCGACGAATTGATCGGCTTCGTTCATCTGCCGTCGAGTGCCGTTCGCTCGCCGGTATTCCAGCGGCAAACCACCAAGATCAAAGCCGCCCCAACAATTGCCCGCAATGGAAATGGTTTGTTACTTGGAAACAACGACCATGCAGGACAGACAGTTGAAGTGAAATTGTCGCCGGAGCAGCGCACAAGGCATTGCCACATCATCGGCGCATCCGGCACCGGAAAATCCACGCTGCTTTTCAATCTGATAAAAAACGACATTGAGAACGGCGAGGGTGTCGCCGTGTTTGACCCGCACGGCGATTTGATTGACCGGATTCTTGGCATAATTCCCGAATCCCGGATCAATGACGTGGTTTTGGTTGACCCGTCCGACGAACAATTTTCCGTTGGATTCAACATATTGTCGGCTCACAGCGACCTTGAGAAAAATCTTTTGGCCTCTGACTTGGTTTCCGTGTTTCAACGTCTTTCATCTTCATGGGGCGACCAGATGAATAGCGTTTTGCAGAATGCGATTCTGGCTTTCTTGGAAAGCGACCGGCGCGGGACGATTGCGGATATGCGCCGCTTCCTGATTGAAACACCTTTTCGGAATGAATTTCTAAAATCCGTCAAAGATTCAGAGGTGGTGTATTACTGGCAAAAAAGTTTTCCGCATCTGTCCGGCAACAAGTCCATCGGCTCGATTTTGACGAGGCTCGACACGTTCCTTGCACAGAAGCCCATTCGTCACATGGTATCGCAGCCGGAAAACCGGCTGGACATCGCGCACATCATGGACACTGGCAAAATCTTTCTGGCGAAATTGCCGGAGGGATTGTTAGGCCGCGAAAATTCGCACCTGCTTGGCTCTTTGCTCTTGTCGAAATTCCAACAGATTGCCATGAGCCGACAGGCGCAGCAGATCGCCGCCCGCAGGGACTATTGGATTTACATAGACGAATTTGCCAATTTCATCACGCCGAGCATGGCGGAGATTTTGAGCGGAGCGCGAAAGTATCGAATCGGCCTCACGCTCGCCCATCACGAGTTGCACCAGTTGCAGCGGAATTCCGAAGTCGCCAGCGCAGTCATGTCGCATCCTTACACGCGCATCGTGTTTCGCGTTGGCGACGACGACGCCAAAAAATTGGCCGAGGGTTTTTCGTATTTTGAAGCGAAAGATTTGCGGAACTTGGAGGCCGGGCAAGCCGTCGCCCGTGTTGAACGCAGCGACTACGATTTCAATTTGAGTGTGCCGTTGCCCGCAGAGCCGGACAAAGACATAGCAGCCGCGCAGCGCCAGAAAGTCACCACAGCTTCGAGAGAAAAGTATGGGACGCCACGAGCGGACGTTGAAGCGATGCTGGCGAAATCACGAGCAACGCCAGCTCCCGACGAGCCACCACCAACTTCCCCACGCAGCAAACCCGTTGAACCCAAGCCGCCCACTGTCCCAGAACCCGCACCAGTAGTTGCCAAACCACCACCGGCAATTGTGCAGGCTCCGCAAGTGGAAATGCCGCCGCCTTTTTCCGAAATTCTTAAAGCAGCACCCGCACCAGTTGTTGAAATCCAAGAGCCGCCGCGCGAGCAAGGCCAAGGCCGAGGCGGGCCGGAACATCAGGCGATCCAGAAGCGAATCAAGGACGAAGCGGAAAAACTTGGTTTTCGTAGCATCATTGAAAAGCCAGTTTTAGAAGGCCAAGCCAGCATAGACGTATGGCTGGAGCGAAAAAACGTTGTCATTGCGTGCGAAGTTTCCTTCACCAACACGGAAGATAATGAATCCAGCAAAATTATAAAATGTTTGAGAGGCGGAATTCCGAAGTTTGTAATGATTTGCACGGACGAGAAAAAGTTGCGGAAGATCGCGGCGGCGATTTCCGGAAGTCTCGGTTCTGAATTGGCGTCGCGGGTTGAGTATTTTCAACCCGACCCGTTCATTGAATATCTGAAAACGCTGCCGGTTGAACCGCCAAAAAAATCAGAGAAAATCCGCCGGGGCTACAAAGTCAAACACTCGCAATCGTCAGGTTCAACGGAAGAACAGATGGCAAAAGAAGAAGCCGCCATTCGAGCCATTGCAGAATCCATGCAGCAGAAAAAGAAATAGTGATTATTTTTCTTCTAACAAATAAACAGGGCCTCTGACTTTGAATTTTGAATACGCTTCAATCATCCGCATCCGCAATTTGACCAAACTTTGATCAGGAGATTCTTCCGCATTGAAAATGGATGTTTGCGACACTTTCATATCCCGCGCGGCTTGGGCGCGTGTTGTGCTTGCCTGTCTGCGGAATAATTTGGCGTGCACGGCCAAATCATTTTCATTCATGGTCGTTATTTTTGACATGATGAACCCTATCAAATATATGCAATATGACTACACTTTTTTCTTGCCATGCCGTTACGTTTTCGGGTATGAAGTAGTATATGAAGGAAAATAGTGCCTTGAAAAAGCGCGTCGGCATCTGGATTCGGGTTTCCACCGAAGACCAGGCCAAGGGTGACAGCCCGGAACACCACGAGTTGCGTGCTCGTGAATATGCCAAATTTAACGATTGGACGGTGGCCGAACTGTATGACTTGACTGCCGTGTCCGGCAAGACCGTCATGGAAAACGCCGAGGCCAAACGCATGATTGCCGACGTGAAGCGCGGCCACATCACCGGCCTCATCTTTTCCAAGCTGGCGCGAGTTTGTCGCAATAAGA
>DATAUQ010000032.1:0-18187 GCA_036268155.1 Verrucomicrobiia bacterium
CGACAACAAGGTCAAATCGTGGCAATGTCTGGCGACGGCATCAACGACGCGCCCGCGCTCACCGCCGCGCACGTTGGTGTCGCAATGGGGACAGGCACAGACGTGGCGATGGAGAGCGCAGGAATTACGCTCGTAAAAGGCGATTTGCGCGGCATTGCCAAGGCCATCATTTTGAGCCGTTCAATGATGCGCAATGTCCGGCAGAATCTTTTCTTCGCATTTGCCTATAACGCGCTGGGAATTCCTATCGCGGCGGGTTTACTCTATCCATTCTTTGGCTGGCTTTTGAGTCCCATCATCGCGGGCGCGGCGATGAGCTTGAGTTCCGTATCCGTCATTGCCAACGCGCTTCGATTGCGAAATGCAAAATTGTAATCTCACTAAAAATATGGAAGCCAACACGCTCACGCCGGAATTACTCCGAAAAATGGACGCCTACTGGCGCGCGGCTAATTATCTCTCGGTCGGCCAGATTTATCTTTACGACAATCCGTTGCTAAAGCGGCCGCTGACGCTGGCGGATGTGAAGCATATGTTGCTCGGACATTGGGGCACGACGCCGGGGCAGAATTTCATTTACGCGCATTTGAACCGAATCATCAAAAAATATGATCTCGACATGATTTACGTTTCCGGTCCCGGTCATGGCGGGCCGGCAGTGGTGGCCAATACTTATCTGGAAGGAACTTACAGCGAAATTTATCCCAACATCAGCCAGGATGAAACCGGGCTGCGGAAACTTTTCATTCAGTTTTCGTTTCCCGGAGGAATTCCGAGTCATGCCTCGCCGGAAACCCCCGGCTCAATTCACGAAGGCGGCGAGTTGGGTTATTCATTAAGTCATTCTTTCGGCGCGGTATTTGATAATCCTGATTTAATCGTCGCTTGCGTCGTTGGTGATGGCGAGGCGGAAACCGGGCCGCTGGCGACCGCGTGGCATTCCAATAAATTTCTCAATCCAGTATCTGACGGCGCGGTGCTGCCGATTTTACATTTGAACGGCTACAAAATTTCCAATCCAACTCTTCTCGCCCGCATCACGCGCGAAGAATTGGAACAATTACTTCGCGGCTATGGTTGGACGCCGATTTTTGTCGAAGGCCACGAACCGGAATTGATGCACGAGGCGATGGCGACCGCGCTGGACAAAGCAATTGAACAAATCAAAAAAAACCAAAATGATGCCCGCGTGAACGGCAACCTCACGCGTCCGCGCTGGCCGATGATTGTTCTTAATTCACCCAAAGGCTGGACGGGACCGAAGATAATTGATGGCTTGCAGATTGAGGGCACTTTTCGTTCGCACCAGGTGCCGCTTTCTGATCCAGCGACCCATCCTGAACATCTCAAATTTTTGGAAGACTGGTTGCGAAGTTATCGTCCGCAAGAATTGTTCGATGATCAAGGCCGACTGAAACCCGAACTCGCCGAACTCGCGCCTAAAGTAAATCGCCGCATGGGTGCGAACCCGCACGCCAACGGCGGCATTCTGCTCCGCGATTTGCGGATGCCGGATTTTCGCGATTACGCAGAAAACGTTTCCTCACCCGGTGCATCTGGAATCGGCGACACGCATGTGCTTGGAAAATTTTTGCGCGACGTGACGATGCTTAATCAAGCGCAACGAAACTTCCGTATCTTTGGCCCCGATGAAACTCTCTCGAATGGTTTGGAAGCCGTTTTTGAAACGACCAAACGTCAATGGGACACCGCGACCGTGCCGAACGATGAATTTCTCGCGCCCGCTGGTCGCGTGATGGAAATGTTGAGCGAACATCAATGTGAAGGCTGGCTTGAAGGTTATCTACTCACCGGACGGCACGGCTTGTTCAATTGTTACGAAGCGTTCATTCACATTGTGGATTCGATGTTCAATCAACACGCCAAATGGCTGAAGGTCACATCGCTTTTGCCGTGGCGGCGTCCCATCGCGTCGTTGAATTATCTTCTGGCCTCGCACGTCTGGCGTCAGGACCACAATGGCTTCACGCATCAAGACCCCGGTTTCATTGACCATGTGGTGAACAAAAAAGCGTCGGTCGTGCGCGTGTATCTGCCGCCGGATGCGAACTGCCTGCTCTCGGTGATGGATCATTGTTTGCGCAGCCGTCATTACGTCAACGTCATCATCGCGGGCAAACATCCCGCGCCGCAATGGCTGACAATGGACGCCGCAGTTAAACATTGCAGCGAAGGCATCGGCATCTGGCAATGGGCCAGCAATGATCAAAATTCCGAACCGGATGTCGTCATGGCTTGTTGCGGCGATGTGCCGACACTCGAAACGCTCGCCGCCGTTTCTATTTTGTGCGAGCATTTGCCGGAATTGAAAATTCGCGTGGTAAATGTCGTTGACCTCATGCGGTTGCAACCGAAAAGCGAGCATCCGCACGGGTTAAGCGACAAGGATTTCGACGAACTTTTCACCAAAAATAAACCGGTCATCTTTGCGTTTCACGCGTATCCGTGGCTGATTCATCGGCTGACCTATCGCCGCACCAATCACGACAACATCCACGTTCGCGGTTACAAAGAAGAAGGCACGATCACCACGCCATTCGACATGACCGTGCTGAATGAATTGGATCGTTTTCATCTTGTCATGGACACAGTTGACCGCCTGCCGCAAACGGGATCGAAAGGCATTTATCTCAAGCAGCAACTTCAAGACAAGCTTGTTGAGCACAAGCACTACATCGCCAAGCACGGGCAAGATTTACCGGAAATTCGCGATTGGAAATGGCAGCCGATTTGATTCCTTCGCTCAAAAATGAATTCGCCAAATTTCACTTCATCTTCGCCAACAATGAAAACGGCGAATGTCGGCACGATTGTTTCCGTGCGCGGCAGCGTCGTGGAAGCGCGGTTTGAAAATAACTTGCCGCCGATCAATTCATTGCTGCGCGCGGGCAAAGACGGACAAATCGTCATCGAAGTCTGGTCGCAGCTCGACGCGCAACGCGTGCGCGGAATCGCGCTGACCGCCACGCAAGGTCTCGCGCGCGGCATGGCGGTCACGGACACCGGCGGACCGTTGCAAGCACCGGTTGGCAAAACGATTCGTTCGCGCATGTTCGACGTGTTCGGCAATGTGATTGACCGCGCCGCTCCATTGGCTGATGCACAATGGCGTTCCGTGCATCGCGCGCCGCCGCCGTTGGCGCAGCGTTCCACCAAATCGGAAGTTTTTGAAACCGGCATCAAGGTCATTGACATGCTGCTGCCGTTGGAACGCGGTGGCAAAGCCGGATTGTTCGGCGGCGCGGGCGTGGGCAAGACGGTTTTGCTCACCGAAATGATTCACAACATGGTCGGGCATCACGATGGCGTGAGTATTTTTTGCGGCATCGGCGAACGCTGCCGCGAAGGCGAAGAACTTTACAGCGACATGAAAGCCGCCGGCGTCTTGCCGAACATGGTGATGGTTTTCGGCCAGATGAACGAACCGCCCGGCGCGCGCTTTCGCGTCGGCTACACGGCGTTGACAATGGCGGAATATTTTCGCGACGACGAACATCGCGACGTGCTGCTGCTCGTTGACAACATTTTTCGTTTCATCCAAGCCGGTTCGGAAGTTTCAGGCTTGATGGGGCAAATGCCATCGCGCCTCGGCTATCAGCCGACGATGGGCACGGAACTTTCTGCTTTGGAAGAACGCATTGCCAACACCGCGACCGGCGCGATCACGTCCATTCAAGCCGTCTATGTGCCAGCGGATGATTTCACTGATCCGGCGGCAGTGCATACGTTTTCGCATCTGTCCGCGTCCATCGTGTTGTCGCGCCAGCAGGCGAGCGAAGGACTTTTTCCGGCGATTGATCCGTTGCAATCCAGTTCCAAAATTGCCACGGCGTCCATCGTCGGCGAACACCATTATCAACTCGCGCAGGAAATCCGGAAAACGCTCGCGCAATACGCGGAACTCAAAGACATTATCGCCATGCTCGGCCTTGAACAACTTTCGTCGGAAGACCGCAACGTCGTCGGTCGCGCCCGGCGGCTGGAACGATTTTTGACACAGCCGTTTTTCACGACCGAACAATTTAGCGGCATTCCCGGAAAAACGGTCGCTTTGAAAGACACGCTCGACGGTTGCGAACGCATTTTGCGCGACGAATTCAAAGATTATCCCGAAAGCGCGCTTTACATGATCGGCGCGATTGGCGAGGCGAAGAAAAATGCCCCGCCGGACAAACCGGCAGCCAGGGCAAATCCAAAAATTTCACCGGCAAACAAATAAACATCGCCATGAATCTGAAAATTTTATTGCCGTTCGGAGTGTTCGCCGAAAAAAAAGAGGTCTTGAGCATCGTGGCGCAAACGCCGCAGGGTTCGTTCGGCTTGCTGCCGCACCGGCTCGATTGCGTCGCCGCGTTGTCGCCGGGCATTCTCACTTGCACCACGGCGGCGGGCGAAATTTTCACGGCGGTTGACGAAGGCATTTTGATCAAAACCGGCGCGGACGTGTTGGTTTCCGTGCGCCGCGCCATCGGCGGCGCTGACCTCGGCAAATTGCGCGAAGCCGTGGAAAACGAATTTCTCAAACTGGACGAACAGCAAAAAAACGTGCGCTCGGTGCTGGCGAAGTTTGAGAGCAGCTTCCTCGCAAGTTTTGTGAAATTTAACCATGCGTGAAAAACCCGACATGAAACCGACGAACCGCGCGATGACGTTCAGCCAGAAAATCGGCGCGCAGGAAATGCGCAAGCTCAAAGCCAGACGGCGAGCCGTGCAAGGTGTCTGGTTTGGTTTCCGAATGTTCGGAATCGTCGGTTGGTCCGTTGCAGTTCCGACATTGCTCGGCGCGGCGCTTGGCCGCTGGCTTGATGAGCGTCATCCAAGCGAACATTCGTGGACATTGACATTACTTATTGTCGGCCTGTGCCTCGGCTGTTTGAATGCGTGGCATTGGGTAGCCAAAGAAAACAAAGCCATCCATGACGAATCGGAGAACAAAGATGAATGAAACAATAATTCTGGTGGCGGCACTGGCCGCAGGTGTTTTGCTCGGCGCGATTTTTTTCGGCGGGCTTTGGTGGACGGTGCGCAAAGGCGTGACCGCCAAAAATCCCGCGCTTTGGTTTCTTGGCAGTTCGTTGTTGCGAACCATTATTGTGCTGGCGGGATTTTATTTCGTCGCACGCGGCGATTGGAAAAAATTGCTGCTTTGCCTGCTGGGATTTGTCATCGCGCGTTTCATCGTGCTGCGATTAACCCGTTCAAAACCGGAGACGAACCATGCACCTTAGCTCGGACGATTGGATTTTCTGGCAGCACGGTTGGTTCAAGTTAAACGAAACCATCGTGACGACCTGGGCATTGATGCTCGTGCTGGCCGTCGGCGCAAAGCTCATCACGCGCAAACTCGTGACTGGAATAAAAATTTCGCGCTGGCAAGCCGCGCTGGAAATCATCGTGGCCGGCATAAAAAAACAGATTGAAGAAGTCGGCTTGTGGCAGCCGGAAAAATACATCGGTTTCATCGGCACGCTTTTTTTGTTTATCGCGCTGGCCAACATTTTTACGATTGTTCCGGATTACGAACCGCCGACAGGTTCGCTTTCAACGACGACGGCGCTGGCCTTAATCGTTTTTGTGGCCGTGCCGTTTTACGGAATCAAGGAACGTGGGTTGATCGCCTATCTCAAATCGTTCGCGGAACCAACGATCATCATGCTGCCGTTCAACATCGTCAGCGAACTGTCGCATACGCTCGCACTTGCCATGCGTTTATTCGGCAACATGATGAGCGGAACGATGATTCTTGCGATTTTATTGATCATCACGCCGTTCATTTTTCCGGTGATTATGAGCGCGCTCGGCCTGCTTATCGGAATGGTTCAGGCATATATCTTTGGAATTTTGGCAACGGTTTATATCGCCGCGGCCACTGGCACTCGCAAAACAACCAACAACAAAACATAAAAGGATAAATTATGGACAACCTGACTGTAATCGCAGCGGCTTCGATTGTCTCTTCCGGCATCACCATCGGCTTGGGCGTGATCGGTCCGGGGATGGGACAAGGGCGCGCGGTCGCCTCGGCTTTGACGGCATTGGCGCAGCAACCCGACGCCACGTCTACCATCACGCGAACCTTGTTCGTGGGTCTGGCGATGATCGAATCTTTGGCCATCTACTGTTTCGTGGTTTCGATGATTCTGCTTTTCGCCAATCCGTTTTGGAATCACGCCATTGCTCAAGCCACCGGGAAATGATTTATGCTCATTGACTGGTTCACCGTCAGCGCGCAAGCGGCCAACTTTCTCATTTTGGTGTGGTTGTTGAAACGGTTTCTCTACAAACCCGTCCTCATGGCCATCGCGACGCGTGAAAAATTGATTGCCGACCAACTTCAGGATGCGGCGGCAAAAAAATTGGAAGCGCAAAAAGAACGCGATGACTTTCAGCACAAGAACGAGGAGTTTGAGCAACAACGCGCCGCGCTCTTGAGCAAAGCGACGGACGAAGTAAAAATCGAGCGTCAAAAATTATTGGATGGCGCGCGCAAAGATTCCGAAGCCTTGCGTTCCAAGTTGCAGGAATCCGTCAAAAGTGAACGCGAAAACTTGAATCGTGAAATAATTTCCCGCACGCAGCGGGAAGTTTTTGCCATCGCGCGTAAAGCGCTCGCAGATCTTTCCACAGCAAGTCTGGAAGAATGTTTAGGAGAAGCATTCACCCGGCGTCTGCATGCGATGAATGGCCACGCAAAAGAAGAATTTGCCAAAGCCCTTAAAACATCCCCGGAACCGGCGCTCGTTCGCAGCACGTTTGACTTGCCTGCGGAGCAACGGGCGGCAATTCAAAACGCGCTCAACGAAACTTTTTCATCCGAAATCCGAATCCGATTTGAAACGGCGACGAATTTGATTTGCGGGATCGAACTCATTGCCAACGGACAGAAAATCGCATGGAGCATCGCGGATTATCTTACGTCGCTGGAAAAAAGTGTAGGCGAAATTTTCGACGCTGAAGTTAAGCCAGTCGTTTTAGCGGAGGCTAAATGAATGCGCCACCTGAAACGATGTTAAACGTTCTTGACCGCGCATTTGCCAAAATGAGCGGGACACGGGAAGCCTTCGCGTCGCAATTCATGCCGCGCGAAGTCGGCGTAATCACGACCGTTTCCACGGGCATCGCCGCGGTCACGGGATTGCCCGGCGTTGGTTTTGAAGAACTGATTCAATTTCCCGGTGATTTGTTTGGCGTCGCTTTTAATGTGGATGAAAACGAAATCGGAGTTGTCCTGCTTGGCGAATATTCACATCTGCACACGGGCGATGAAGTTGAACGCACCGGCCGCGTAATGGACGTGGCGGTGGGCGATGAGTTGATTGGTCGCGTCATTGACCCACTCGGTCGTCCGCTTGATGGGAAAAATTTAATTACGACCGCGAAGCGTTTGCCGATTGAGCGTGACGCAAAAGCCATCATGGATCGCGCGCCCGTCACCGTTCCGTTGCAAACCGGCATCAAGGTCATTGACGCACTCATTCCAGTAGGACGCGGCCAGCGCGAATTGATTTTGGGCGACCGACAGACCGGCAAAACCGCCATCGCCGTTGATACGATTCTCAATCAACGCGGCCAGAATGTTCTGTGCGTCTATTGCGCCATTGGCCAGCGCGGCTCCGCCGTGGCCAAGGTCATTGCGGAACTTCGCGAGCGCGGCGCGATGGATTATACGCTCGTGGTCGTGAGTGAAGGCAATGACGCTCCCGGTCTCGCCTACATCGCGCCTTATGCGGCCACCAGCATCGCGGAACATTTCATGGAAACCGGCCGCGACGTGCTTATTGTCTATGACGATCTCACGCAACACGCGCGGGCTTACCGCGAACTTTCGCTGCTGCTGCGCCGTCCGCCCGGACGCGAAGCGTTTCCCGGCGACATTTTTTACATCCACTCGCGCCTGCTCGAACGCGCCACGCATCTGCGCAAGGAACTTGGCGGCGGTTCGTTGACGGCATTGCCCATCATTGAAACTGACGCGCAAGACATCGCCGCTTATATTCCGACCAATCTCATTTCCATCACGGACGGCCAGCTTTACCTTTCGCCTACGCTGTTTGAATTGGGAATTTTGCCCGCCGTGGACGTGGCGAAATCCGTTTCGCGCGTCGGCGGCAAAGCACAACTCGCCGCCTATCACGCCATCGCCGGCAATCTCAAACTCGCCTATTCGCAATTCGAGGAACTGGAAACTTTTTCCCGTTTCGGCACAAAACTCGACGAGAACACACGCAAAATCATTGATCACGGCCAGCGCATCCGCGCCTGTCTCAAGCAGCCGGAATCCGAACCCGTTTCTGCGTTAGAACAAATCAGCGTTTTGTTGGCATTGACCGGCGGACTGTTTGCCGGTGTGCCGCTGGAACAAGTGCTTGCGGTCGAGCGAGCGATTCATAAGGCAGCGGTGAAAATTCCCAATGACGTGCGCCAACGATTTGTTTCCGGCGAAAAATTTAGCGACGCCGACCGCGAAACCATTTTACAAATTGCTAAAAAAGCGCTCGCAACTTTCCAGAAAAATTCTGAATCCAAGCCAGCAACAAAGGTGAATCCATGAGCGATACTTTGGCCAGCCTGCGCCACAAGATTGACGGAGCGGACAAGCTCGAATCCGTTGTCCGCACGATGAAAGTCATGGCCGCCGCCAGCATCGGCCAATATGAAGCCGCCGCGCGCGCGCTGGCCGATTACGAATGTGCTTTGAATTTGGGACTGGGCGCGTGTCTTCGTCAAAGCGGCACTGTCGCATCGCCGCCGAACAAGAATGACGTGAATGAAATCAGCGCGATTATTTTTGGATCTGATCAGGGATTAGTCGGCCAATTCAATGAAATGATGGCCGGGTTCGTAGTCAAGATGTTGACCGCTTTGCCGGGCAGGAAAAAAATTTGGGCGGTCGGCGAACGGATTTATTCGTGTCTCGCGGATGCCGGTCTGCCGCCGGTGGGAAAGTTCAACGTTCCCAATTCAGTTGCCGCCATTACGCCGCTCGTCGGACAAATTCAAATTGAAATCGAAGCGCATCATGGCCCGGTAAAATTTACGCCCGTTTATGTTTTTCACAATCGCCCGCAAATCGCGCCGTTCTACGAGTCAATCAGTCAACGATTGCTGCCGCTCGACACGGAATGGCAAAAAGGTCTGGCCAAAATCAAATGGCCGACAAAAAATCTGCCGGAAGTTCTCGGCGGCGACGAAGAAACCTTGCGCGCGCTCATCCGCGAGTATCTTTTTATCTCACTTTACAAAGCCTGCGCGGAGTCATTGGCCAGCGAGAATGCGAGCCGCCTTGCCGCCATGCAGCGCGCTGAAAAAAATATTGATGACCTGTCCGCCAAACTGACCCAAACTTTCTACCGTCTGCGCCAAAGCTCGATTGATGAAGAATTATTTGACGTCATCGCCGGTTTTAACGCCCTCATCAAAGACCGTCCATTAAATCGCAAGAATTTGTGTGTAGCCCCTAGCGAAGAGGGGCATAGCTGATGACCCTTTGAGATTAAAAGTGCAGGGTAATTCCTCCGTGAAAAACCACGATATTACGTTCCCGACTTTGAGCAGCACCGGCAATTTCATTTCCATCCAGCAATCCCGGATTATTGAGATAATCGTATTGAACTCCCGCGTAGATGCTCCATTTGCCGTATGAAGGACAAATAAAGTTGAGCGGAACAGTGGCCTTCAACATGGTTGTAAACAGTCCCATGTCAGTGCCGCCGCCAGAGCCGTCTTTGCGTTGATAAAAATTTTCTCCCGGAATTATCAAATAGGTCGGCAATTCCAGCTTTAATGGCATTCTTTGAAAAACATAGGTGGGATCCATGCCAATGACTCCGTAATAACTCCGTTCCGACTTTGCAGGCACCAAAACGACGGTGATTTTGTTCTGAAGTTCATCAAAAAATTCGACATAGGGATTGAAGGAAAAATTCTTGATGAAATGGTCGTGATAAGTCAACCGGGCATCCCAAGCCCAGCAGGTGGGAAAACTGCCCGTTTCGCTTCTGAAAGCTGTGAAGGGCGATTCAAATGTCCAATCCTTCAGAAATCTCACATTCGGACCAGCTATAAAATCAATCTCGTTCCAATTTCCCGGATCAACCCCTGAACGAACAGTGTCGAAATCATTCCATACGGCCGTCGTCATGGTCACTTCATTGATGGCTTGATTTGTCGCGAGCCTGGGATTGTATAAATCCCAATCGAGGCGGACAAGTGACTGGAAGATAAGTCCATTGTCCTGCAAATTTATTCCACGAGGCGTCAAGTGATAATCTGAAAAATCAAGATTGATTACCCCATGCACAAAATTCTCCGACTGCGTTTTATTCGTCGTTGATAAAGAGCTGTCTGTGGAAGGCGCGGCAGTGTCTGCACTCAACGAAGAAAACTCCGCCGAGACAAGAAGAAGCAAGGCCACTCTTAATATGGCTTGGATGTTGGACGTTCCCGATTCTTTTTTAGGTTGTGTTTGCATGAGATGAAACTACCCATTGCCTGAAATGCAGGCTGCACACGGGTTGGCAAAAGCTTGTCAAATTTTGGCTGGCTTGACGTGGACTGAACGCAAAAGTGTTTCAGTCCGGCAAAATTTGTTCAGCAATCGGCAATGGAAGTGGAGCGGTTTCTGGAACGAACGCGGATACTGCATCCAGATGAAACAGTAAAATTTCACCAAATGAAGAAAGAAAATTGTTATGGAAATTGATTCGACCACTTTGGCGGCGCAGCCGTTTCTCAAAGGATTGTCCACGCGGCAGCTTGAAGTATTGGCTGGCGATGCCATGCCGGCGGAATTCAAGACTGGCGAACTGATTTTCAGCGAAGGCGGTTCGGCCAACCGTTTTTACCTGCTGTTAAGCGGGAAAGTGGTGCTGGAATCGTCAAGCGAAGAATATGAAGATGAACGCGCACCGTTTCTAATCGAAACCATCGGCGCGGGCAGCGTGCTTGGCTGGTCATGGCTCTTCCCGCCGTATTGCTGGCACTTCGATGCGCGCTCGGTGACGCCGGTCAAAGCCATTTTTTTCTACGGCACGCGCCTGCGCGAGCAATGCGAGAACGACCATGAACTCGGTTACGAGTTGATGAAACGGACGGCGGAAGTCACGATTGAACGATTGCAAGCCACGCGCCGACGATTGTGGGAGCAAAATAAAAATCTGCTTTTGCCGATGTAATCCAAATCGGATCGCCAGCCATGAATTAGAGTTCTTGCCGGCGCTGAATAAGGAATTCCCCTAGTCATCCTAGTTGTTTCATCCTGATAACAATCAGGCGCGCTCCCAATTGTCCGTCTCGCCGGCTTCCTCTATTTTGCTCTCACCAAGACAAAATCGGTTTTGGCAACAAGAAAGAAAATTTATGGCAAAACATTTGATTGAAGCGCTGGCCGGCTCGAAAATTTATCAGGACTACGAACGCGCGTTCAGCGAGGCGACGGGATTGCCCGTCGCGCTGCGCTCGGTGGAATCGTGGCAATTGCCGCATCACGGCAAAAAATTTGAAAATCCATTTTGCGAGATGCTTGCGCAAAAAAGCCGCGCCTGCGCCGCGTGTTTGCAAGTGCAGCAGCAACTTTCTGAAACCGCCACGCATGAGGCAAAAACCGTCACCTGCCAGGCCGGTTTGTGCGACACCGCCGTGCCGGTGCGGATGGGCGGACAGTTGATCGGATTTCTGACAACGGGACAGGTGTTCCGCAAAAAACCAACGGAAGCGCAGTTCAATCGCACCGCCAAATTATTCGCCGATTGGGGCGTGCAAGCAAACACCGACGAATTGCGCGAAGCGTATTTCAACACGCGCGTCCTCTCATCGCGGCAGCAAGAATCGGTCGTCAAGCTGCTGACGATTTTTGCCGAGCATCTTTCGATGGTTAGCAACCAGATCGTCGTGCAGGAGCAAAATGCCGAGATGCCCATCATCACGCGCGCCAAGCAATTTATCACCGACCATCAAACCGAGGAACTTTCGCTGGAGCAAGTCGCCGCTTCCGTTCACACGAGCAAATTTTATTTTTGCAAAATGTTCAAAAAGGCGACCGGCATCAATTTCACTGATTACCTGTCGCGCGTGCGCACGGAACGGGCGAAAAATCTTTTGCTCAATCCGAATTTGCGCGTGAGTGAAATCGCCTATGAAGTCGGTTTCCAATCGCTGACGCATTTCAATCGCGTGTTCAAACGCATACTCGGCCATTCGCCAACGGATTATCGTGGGCAACTGGCGCGCAACTAGCGTGGACGCATATCACGGATTTCTTTTCGCGTGTCTCGCCGCTGGGATTTATTACCATCCGGCTGATGAAAGACCACGGCCAGTTGACGCGCGACGAGTTGATTGAACTCGTTAAAGACCTGCAACAAAAAGCGAACGTCAGCGAAGTGCAACAAACCAAACATACCGACGCTTTGGGCGACAGCGAAGAGCGGTTGCGCGCGATTCTGGAAACGGCGGTCGAGGGCATCATCACGATTGACGAACGCGGTCTCATTGAATCCTTCAATCCGGCGGCAGAAAAGATTTTCGGTTACAGCGCAGGCGAAGCCATCGGGAAAAACATAAAAGTCCTCATGCCCGAACCTTTTCGGCGCGAACACGACGGCTATCTCAAAAATTATCATCAAACTGGCCACGCAAAAATCATCGGCATCGGGCGCGAAGTGGTCGGGCGACGCAAGGACGGCACAACTTTCCCGATGGATTTGTCCGTGAGCGAAGTAAAATTGGCGAATCGCCGGATGTTCACCGGCTTCGTGCGCGACATCACCGAGCGCAAAGAAGCGGAGAAGGCGCTGGTGCATTATGCGGCGTTGGTTGAATTCTCGGACGACGCCATCATCGGCAAAACTTTGGACGGTCACATCACCAGTTGGAACCGTGGCGCGGAAACGGTCTTCGGATACTCGCGCGAGAAAATGGTTGGCAAACCCATATCCGTTCTAATTCCCGAAGACCGCAAGGATGAAGAACCGGGCATCTTGGAAAAAATCAAGCGTGGCGAGTCGGTTGACCATTACGAAACCGTCCGGCGGCGCAAGGACGGGAAATTGATTGATATTTCCGTGACGGTTTCACCGATTCGCGACGCGGATGGAAAAATCATCGGCGCGTCAAAAGTGGCGCGCGACATCACCGAACGCAAACGGTTGGAAAAGGAAATCATAGAAATCAGCAATCGCGAGCAGCATCGCATCGGGCAGGATTTGCACGACGGTTTGTGTCAGGAACTCGCGGGCATCCAATTGATGTGCGAGGTGCTGGAACAAAAATTGTCCGCGAAATCGAAAACCGAATCGAAACAAGTCGGCGAAATTGCCGAACATATCCGCGAAGCGATTTCGCACACGCGCAAACTTGCGCGCGGGCTTTCGCCGGTGGAATTGGAAGCCAACGGCTTCATGTCCGCGCTGCACGAATTGACCGCGCACGTGCAAAAATTATTTCGAGTTGAGTGCCGGTTGGAATGTTCCAAACCGATTTTGATTCGGAACAATGTTTTCGCAACGCATTTGTATCGCATCGTTCAGGAAGCCATCAACAACGCCGTCAAACATGGCAAGGCGAAACACATTGTCATTTCACTAAAACCGTTCGGCGACAAAACCATCTTGAACATTAACGACGACGGCGTTGGTTTTTCAAACGAAACGAAAAAAGGCGGCGGCATGGGCTTGCACATCATGAAATATCGCGCCGGTGTTGTGAATGCGGCACTCGACGTGCATTCCAACGCTGACGGCGCGGGCGCGACGGTCACTTGCATTTTTGATAAAATTTTATGAGCAAAAAATCCGCATCGCAAAAACAGAAACGCATTTTAGTCGTGGACGACCATCCGATGATGCGGCAGGGACTCGCTCAACTTATCGGCGCGGAATCGGATTTGGCCGTTTGCGGTGAATCGGAAAATGCCGAAAGCGCGCTCGACGCAATCAATTCTTTGAAACCCGACCTCGTGATCGCGGACATTTCGTTGCCGGGCAAAAACGGCCTCGAACTCATCAAGGATTTTCAGACGATGCAACCCGATTTGCCCATCCTTGTCATTTCCATGCACGACGAATCGCTTTACGCCGAGCGCGTGCTGCGCGCGGGCGGACGCGGCTACATCATGAAACAGGAAGGTGGAAAAAAATTGATGCAGGCGATTCGACAAGTTCTCGACGGAAAAATTTACGTCAGCGAAAAAATGTCGGCGGACATTCTGGAAATGTTTTCCGGTCGCCGCGCCGGAACGGAAAGTTCGCCGGTGGAAAAACTGACCGACCGCGAATTTGAAGTCTTCCAACTGCTCGGCCAGGGCAAAGGCACGCGCGACATCGCCGAAAAACTTCATTTGAGCGTCAAGACCGTTGACGTTCATCGCGCGAACATTAAGACGAAGTTGAAATTGAAGTCGTCGTCCGAGTTGATTCGCTTCGCGGTGCGCTGGTCGGAATCGCAGGGCACAGGTCAACATTAGACCGCCCCAATCAACCAGCCCGCAAGAAAAACGAGCACGCCGCCCACGACCACTTGGAATATCGCCGCGAGCAACGGCGTGTCCATGTAGCGTTTGCGAATCCATGAAATGACAGCCAATTCCACGGCTACGACAAAAAGCGCGATGGTCGTGGCAAGATGAAAATCGCGGATGAGATATGGCATCGTATGTCCCAAGCCGCCGATGGTCGTCATCAAACCGCAGACTGCGCCGCGAATCCACGGCCTGCCGCGCCCGCTTAATTTACCATCGTCGGACATTGCCTCGGCAAAGCCCATGCTGATGCCAGCGCCGACCGATGCCGCAAGTCCAACCTTGAATGTTGCCAGCGTGTTGCCGGTGGCGAAGGCGGCGGCGAACAATGGTGCGAGCGTTGAGACTGAACCATCCATCAATCCGGCAAGTCCCGGTTGCACGAAGCGCAGCACAAACAAACGACGCGCCACGTCGCGCTCATGGCTGATTGCGCCGGATTTGTCCTGTGCATTTGTGATTTCCTCGGCGGTGTTTTCGTGCCGCTGTTCTTCCTGCGCCAAATCGCCGAGAAGCTGACGGACTCCGGCATCATTCGTCCGTTGCGCGGCGGCTTCGTAAAAGCGGCGCGATTCAATCTCCATCAAAGCCGCTTCTTCACGCGCGTGTTCGGGCCGGAGCGCTTGCGTGAACCACGAAGGACGGCGCGTGACAAAACCTTTTACGTCCTGACGCCGGATGAGCGGAATATGTTCGCCGAACCGTTGGCGATACAACTCTGTCAGTCGGTGACGATGCCCGTCCTCCTCTCCGGCCATCTTGGTGAACAGTTCCGCCGTGGCCGGGAAATCCGCATGGAGCGATTCGGCGAAGTCTCGATAGACACGGGCATCCTCTTCCTCGGCGGTGATTGCGAGGGCAAGTATCTGTGCTTCGTTCAGGTCGCGGAATAGCATGGGCGTAATGCTGCCTCAAAAATGTGGCAACAAAAATTTCATTTCTTCAGGAAAACCAGTTCCTCATCCTTTGCACCGACTTTTATTTTGTCACCCGGCTTGAATTCACCCGCCAGCAATTTCGTCGCGAGCGGGTCGAGCAAAAATTCCTGAATTGCGCGTTTGAGCGGGCGCGCGCCGAATTGCGGGTCGTAACCTTCACGGCCAAGAAATTTTTTCGCCAACATATCCACATCCAGCGTGAGATTCTGCTGTGCCAATCTTTTTTCCAGACGCGCGATTTGAATTTCTACGATGCGCGACAATTCTTCTTCGTCCAAACTTTGAAAAATAATCGTGTCGTCCACGCGGTTCAAAAATTCCGGGCGAAAATGTTTACGCAATTCCGCGAGCACTTTGTCTTCCATCGTCTGCTGTGCGCTTTTGGAATTTTTCCCTTCCATGAAAAATTCCTGGATGATGGGCGAGCCGATGTTGCTCGTCATAATCACAATCGTATTCTTGAAATCCACCGTGCGGCCTTGACCGTCCGTGAGCCGCCCGTCGTCAAGCACTTGCAGCAGCACGTTGAAGACATCGGGATGCGCTTTTTCAATTTCGTCGAAGAGCACGACGGAATACGGTTTGCGCCGAACGGCTTCACTCAATTGCCCGCCTTCGTCGTAGCCGACGTAGCCGGGCGGCGCGCCGATGAGCCGTTGCACGGAAAATTTTTCCATGTATTCGCTCATGTCAATTCGCACCATCGCGTTTTCGTCGTCGAACAAAAATTCCGCGAGAGAGCGCGCCGTTTCCGTCTTACCAACGCCGGTCGGCCCGAGAAAAATGAACGAGCCAATGGGCCGATTCGGGTCTTGCAATCCGCTGCGCGAACGGCGAACGGCATTTGAAACGGCGGCAACAGCTTCTTTTTGTCCAATAACACGCTGCTGCAATCGCTCCTCCATTTTCAGCAATTTTTCGCGTTCGCCTTCGAGCATCCGTGAAACCGGAATATGCGTCCACGACGCGACAACGCGCGCGATGTCTTCATCCGTCACTTCCTGTCGCAAGAGCGAAGTGCGCGTTGTTTGCGTAGATTGTTTTTCGAGACTGGCAAGTTTCTTTTCGAGGTCGGGAATTTTGCCGTATTGCAGTTCCGATGCTTTGCTTAAATCACCGCGACGCTGTGCTTGCTCTAATTCAATTCGCACCTGTTCCAATTGTGATTGCACAACGCTGACGGCGTTGACGGCGGCTTTTTCATTCTGCCATTGCGCTGTAAGCGCTTTGGATTTTTCTTTGAGGTCGGCTAATTCTTTTTCGAGCCGTTTCAAACGCTCTTTACTGGCAGAATCTTTTTCTTTTGCCAGCGACGTGCGCTCGATTTCCAATTGCAAAATCTGCCGGTCGAGTTGATCCAATTCCGTCGGCTTGGAATCAAGTTCCATTTTGATGCGTGACGCGGCTTCGTCCACAAGGTCAATCGCCTTGTCCGGCAAAAATCGGTCCGGGATGTAGCGATGCGATAATTGCGCGGCGGCAACGAGCGCGGAATCCTGAATGCGAACGCCGTGATGCACTTCGTATCGCTCCTTGAGTCCGCGTAAAATTGCAATCGTCGCCTCGACACTCGGCTCGGCAACTTGCACCGGCTGGAAGCGGCGTTCGAGCGCCGGGTCTTTTTCGATGTATTTGCGATATTCGTCCAGCGTCGTCGCGCCGATACAGCGCAATTCACCGCGCGCAAGTTGCGGTTTCATGATATTCGCCGCGTCCGTCGCGCCTTCCGCCGCGCCCGCGCCGACGATGGTATGCAGTTCGTCAATGAATAAAATGATTTTGCCCTCGCTCGCGGTGATCTCCTTGAGAAACGCCTTGAGCCGGTCTTCAAATTCGCCGCGATATTTTGCACCGGCAATCATCGCGCTCAAATCCATCGCCACGAGACGTTTGTTTTTGAGTGATTCAGGAACATCGCCGGAAATAATTCTGCGCGCGAGACCTTCGGTAATCGCCGTTTTGCCGACGCCTGGCTCGCCAATCAAAACCGGATTATTTTTTGTGCGACGCGTGAGCACTTGCATTACGCGACGGATTTCTTCGTCGCGCCCGATGACCGGATCAATTTTTCCCTGCTTGGCAAGCGTCGTTAAATCCCGACCATATTTTTCGAGCGTTTGAAATTTCGCTTCGGGATTTTCATCAGTCACGCGCTGGTTGCCACGCAAATCTGCGAGCGCTTTCAAAATGGCGTCGCGTTTCAAACCGTGCGCGGAGAAAATTTTCTTGAGCGACACACTCGACGAATCCAGCAAACCAAGCAGCAGATGTTCTGTGCTGACATAATCGTCTTTGAGCTTGTTCGCCTCGGATTGCGCGGCGTCGAGCGCCTTTTGCAGATCGCGTCCGGCGTAAGGATCGTTGCCGCCTTGAATCTTGTGGCGGCGCGCGAGTTCCTTTTCTAAATCCGGCTGGAGCTTGGCGGACGGCACACCGATTTTCTGGAGCAATTCCGGCACGAGGCTTTCGCCCTGGCCGAGCAGCGCGAGCAGCAGATGTTCGCCATCCATTTCCTGATGCGAATGTTCGCGCGCGATGCGTTGTGCGTCCTGCAAGGCTTCCTGCGATTTTTGAGTCAGCTTGTCCAGTTGCATAATCTATAAATACAAATTTCAAATGCAGCGATGCGAACTTCAAGGCGAAACTGAAGTTGAAGTCGGCGTCGGAGTTGATTCGTTACGCCGTGCACTGGTCGAAATCTCAAGGAGTGGGA
>DATAUQ010000033.1:0-21410 GCA_036268155.1 Verrucomicrobiia bacterium
GCGTCCGCCGGACAGCGCGACGCAATGCGGTCTGGCCGCGTGATTGGCCGCCGCGATTTCATCCAGCCACGCGCTGGCGGCACGCGCGGCCAGTTCGTCGGCGCTGGCGAAGGAAATGAGTTCAAAGTTTTGCATGACTAAACTTTTTCAGAAGAAACCCATAGAGTTCCATGTTGTATTTCGACTTTTTATGTGAACGTGAATCACAAGAACAACCTCATCATGCGAGTTAGCATCTAACAATTGATCAGTCGCGATTGTGACCTTAGTGATTAAGGCGTCGTCAGAAAGAAGACAATGAAATGGCATTTCATCTGGTTGAGGGATGTCTCCTTTTACAATTTCGTTTTCGAGCATCGGACAGCGTAAACCATCAAAAAGAGTTTTAAGACGATTATCAATGTCCCCTCCGCCAGATTTGATAATTTGCCCAGCAGGTTCAGGACGCAAAAAAAGAATATCCAGTTCTGCGTATGTTTTATGACGTTCGCTTACCAAGCAGGCAAACTTAAAGCTGGACAGCGGATAAACGAGATGAACACGCCCGGAATTTTCATCAAGATAGGCTGCGTGTCCCTCAAGTGGCTTTTGACTCCACAGTTTTTTTAATTGGGGATGAAACTGTCGGCGAACGGATTGCTTTTCAGCGGGATTACCGTTCGATTTTAGTGGGCCACGATAAAATAGGCGAAATTCCATACTTTCATTTTATCACCTGCGGCTCGTGCCATTCATGGCCGCTTTGGGCGAGCAAATCGTCGGCGGCGATCGGTCCCCACGTGCCGGCGGCGTAAAATTCGCGATTCGTCAGCGGTTTGTTTTGCCAGCCGGCGCGGATGGAATCCACGATGCCCCACGCAGTCTCGACTTCATCACGGCGGATGAAGAGCGTCGCGTCGCCGGCGAAGGCTTCGAGCAGCAGGCGTTCGTAAGCTTCGGGCGTGTAGGCACCGAACTCGGCGTTGTAACTGAAGTGCATCCGCACAGGCCGCACGGCGAGGCTCATGCCGGGAACTTTGCCGTTGAAATGCAGCGAGATTCCTTCGTTCGGTTGCAGGCGCAACGTCAGTGCGTTCGCGTCCAATTTATTTCCGCATTGCGCGGCGAACAAAACATTCGGCGTGGGGCGAAATTGGATCCGCACTTCGCTCGCGCTTTGCGGCAGGTTTTTTCCGGTGCGCAAATAAAACGGCACGCCACTCCAGCGCCAGTTATCAATGAACAATTTCAGCGCGACGTAAGTTTCGACGTTGGAATTCGGTTTCACTTTCGTTTCCTGCCGATAACCCGGTCGCGGTTCGCCGTCCACCGAGCCGGCGAAATATTGCCCGCGCACGACTTGTTTCGCGACATTTTCGGGCGTGAGCGCGCGGATGGATTTTAATAATTTAACTTTTTCGTCGCGCACGGCTTCGGCTTCGAGCGTCACGGGCGGTTCCATCGTGACGAGCGAGAGCACTTGCAGCATGTGATTCTGCACCATGTCGCGCAGCGCGCCGGCTTCCTCGTAATAACCGCCGCGCTCGCCGACACCGAGTTTTTCCGAAACTGTGATTTCGACGTGGTCAACGGAATCGCGATTCCACAGCCGCTCAAAAATGGAATTGGAAAAGCGGAACATCAAAATGTTCTGCACCGTTTCCTTGCCGAGATAATGGTCAATGCGAAAAATCTGCCGCTCATGCGCGAAACGCGTGAGTTCGTTGTTGAGCGCGTGCGCGGATTGCAGATCATGGCCGAACGGTTTTTCGATGACGACGGATTGGTTGCCGTGACCTTCGTCTTTGTGCAGCAATTTCGCGTTGTGCAATTGCTCGATGACGCCGCCGAACTGGCTGGGCGAAGTCGCCAGATAAAACAAAAGATTTTCGCGCAGCTTCGGATTGCCGAAGGAATTTAATTTTTGCTCCAGCTTTTGATAAGCCGCCGCGTCCGTCAAATCGCCGATGCAATAGGAAACATTTTTTGAAAAATCCGCCCAGACTTTGTCGTCCACGGGTTTCGTGCGGGAAAACTGGTCGAGCGCCGTGCGCAATTCCGTGCGCCACGCGTCGTCTGTTTTGTCGCGCCGCGCAAAGCCGATGACGCGGAAATCCGGCGGCATCTGCTTGTCCTTGAAAAGATGGTAGAGCGCGGGGATCAATTTGCGCGACGTCAAATCGCCGCTCGCGCCGAAGATGATGATGGAACAAGGTTCGGTGATTTTGCGTTCCGTGCCGATGGTGCAGATTTGCCCCTCGTCGAATGAAATAGAATTATTCACGCCGCAACAATGGCGCAATGTGCTGGAAATTTCAATGTTTCAAAAATGACTCGCGCGCAGGGAAATTTTTCCGCAAAATCTTTTCGCGCGCGCATGAAAGCAAAAATCATCATCACCCCGAAAAAAGCCGTCGTTGATCCGCAGGGCATCACCGTTTTGAAAGCCCTCGAACATATGGGCCATCGCGGCATCAAAGCCGTCCACGTCGGCAAATATCTGGAAATCGAACTCGACACCACCGACAAGGAAGCCGCCCGCAAATCGCTCGACGAAGCCGCGCACAAATTTTTGAGCAATCCAGTGATTGAAGATTACAGATTGGAAATAGAATAAATTTCAGCCACAGAGACGCAGAGACACAGAGTTTTAATTTTTTCTTCTCTGTGCCTCGGTGACTCTGTGGCAAAAATAAAATGAATTTCGCCGTCCTCCAATTTCCCGCCAGCAACTGCGACCAGGACTGCATCCACGCCGTCCGCGTGCTCGGCCACACCGCGAATTTTATCTGGCACAAGGACACCTCGCTCGGCGACGCCGACGCCGTCATCGTGCCCGGCGGATTCAGCTACGGCGATTATCTGCGCTGCGGCGCGATCGCGCGGTTCAGCCCCGTGATGCAGGCCGTGAAACAGTTCGCCGACGCCGGCGGCCTCGTCCTCGGCATCTGCAACGGTTTCCAGATTTTGTGCGAAGCCGGACTGCTGCCCGGCGCGCTCATCCGCAACCGCGACCTGCAATTCCATTGCGAACAGGTTTTTTTGAAGACGAACAATTTTGAAACACCGTTCACGGGCAAAATTCCGTCGGAGAAAATTTTGAAGATCCCCATCGCGCACGGCGAAGGCTGCTATTTCGCCGACGAAGAAACTTTGGCGAAATTGAAAACCAACAAACAAATTCTCTGGCAATACTGCGACGCGAACGGAAATTTAACCGACGCTGCAAATCCGAACGGCTCGCTGCAAAACATCGCCGGCATCTGCAACGAACGCCGCAACGTCGCCGCGCTCATGCCGCATCCCGACCGCGCGAGCGAGGAAATTCTTGGCAGTGCCGACGGCCGGTTTATTTTTGAAAGCATGATCGCCGCGCTGCAAAACAAAACGGCAGCGAAGGCGGCGTAATCAAAATATAAATATTTATGCCTTCCGCAGCATATACAAACTCGCTTGATGCGCTTCTAAATGATGCGGAAGAACTATTGCAGGCTCATGGCAAATCTAAAACTGGCAAAGCTGGCAGACAATGGGGACTTGGTGGCCTTAACCGTGCTTGTGTTGTAATGTGTGTGAGTGCATGGGAAGCATATGTTGAGTCTCTAATCAGAGAGTCTTTAAGCAAAATGAGACCCGCAGCGACGTCAAACATTGTTTGGCCTATTTTGACTCATCCTGCGGAACGCGAACTAGGACGTTTTCATACTCCAAACCCAGATCAAGTTAGGTTTTTATTCTCAACTTGTATTGGCCTCGATGATGTCACCGTTAATTGGTATTGGCAGAAATGCAGTCAAAAACAAGCGGTGCAATATTTGAAAGACATTTTGAAACTCCGACATGAGATTGCTCATGGAGTCAATCCGCGTCCATCGGTTGACTTCGGTTATGCTGAATGGTTGCTACCTTTCTTTCGGCGCTTGGGAGAAAAAACCGATGCAACTGTTAAAGATTATTTAGTTACAACTTTAGGTTTGCCATCCCCGTGGTAACAAAATTTCAAATGACCGAACCCGCCATCACACCCGAACTCGTCGCCAAACACAATTTGACGCCGGAAGAATACGCGCACGCCAGGGAAATCCTCGGCGGTCGCGAGCCGAGCTACACCGAGCTGGGAATTTTTTCCGTGATGTGGAGCGAGCATTGCAGCTACAAAAACACGCGCCCGCTGCTGAAAACGTTCCCGACCAAGTCGCCCAAAATCCTCGTCGGCGCGGGCGAGGAAAACGCCGGCATCATTGACATTGGCGACGGTCTGGCCATGGCGTTCAAGATTGAATCGCACAATCATCCGAGCGCCGTCGAACCGTTTCAAGGCGCGGCCACCGGCGTCGGCGGCATCGTGCGCGACATCTTCACGATGGGCGCGCGGCCGGTTTGCGCGGTCAACTCGCTGCGCTTCGGGCCGATCGTTGAAAACGAAAATGAAATGGGGAGCGCACGCGTCTCGCGTGCGGAATCCGGCGTCGCGCCGGATTCTTCAATGACTCAAACTTCCCAAAAAAATAATTTAGATGAACGAGGTTTTCGGCGAGACGCCGAAAACGGCACGCGAGACGCGTGCGCTCCCCAAAACGAAATTTCAAAATCACAAATTCAAAACAACCGCCGTCTTTTCGCGGGCGTCGTCAGCGGCATCGCGCATTACGGAAATTGTTTTGGAATTCCGACGATCGCGGGCGAGGTTTATTTCGATAAATCTTACGAAGGCAATCCGCTCGTGAACGCGTTTTGCCTCGGCGTTTTGCGTCACGAACAAATCGCGCGCGGCGCGGCGAAGGGAATTGGCAATCCTGTTTTCTACGTCGGCCCCGCAACAGGTCGTGATGGACTCGCGGGCGCGGCATTTGCTTCCAAAGATTTGACCGAGGAATCCGCCGAGCAACAGCGCGGCGCGGTGCAAGTCGGCGATCCGTTCATGGAAAAATTAGTTTGCGAAGCGTGCCTCGAACTTTTGGCGACGGGTTGCGTCGCGGGCATTCAAGACATGGGCGCGGCGGGTTTGACTTGTTCCACTTGCGAAACGGCGGCGCGCGCGGGCACGGGAATCGAGATCGAACTCGACAAAGTTCCGCAACGCGCGCCGAACATGACGAGCTATGAAATCATGTTGAGCGAATCGCAGGAGCGGATGCTCATCATCGTCCACAAAGGCCGCGAGGCCGAGGTGAAACGCATTTTCGACAAGTGGGATTTGCCGTGGGCGGAAGTCGGTTTTGTCACGGACACGGGACGGATGGTCGTGCGTCACGGCGGAAAAATTGTCGCCGACATCCCCGCAAAAAAAATCGCCGACGAATCGCCGGTGTATCAGCGCGAGTCGAGCGAACCGGAATATCTGAAAGCCGTCCGCGCGTTTCGTCTCGATGGAATTGCCGACACGAAAAATCCCGCCGAAGATCTGAAAAAACTTTTGGCGTGGCCGAGCATCGCGTCGAAAAATTGGGTTTATCGGCAATACGATCATCAAGTGCGCGACGGCTCGGTTGTTTTGCCCGGCAGCGACGCAGCGGTCATCCGCATCAAGAGCGATTCAATTCCGGTGATGACCGCTGAATTGAAGGCAAAAGTCGGTGACGAGAAAGTTTCCGAGAAACTCATTGCCATGACCGTGGACTGCAACGGCGTCTATGTTTATCTCGATCCGTATGAAGGCGCGAAAGCCGTGGTGACGGAAGCGTGCCGCAATCTCGCGTGCAGCGGCGCGATTCCGCTCGGTGCGACGGATAATTTGAACATGGCGAATCCGCACAAGCCGGAATTATTTTGGCAGATGCGCGAAAGCGTTCGTGGACTCGCTGAAGCGTGCAGATTTTTCAACGCGCCCGTCACCGGCGGCAACTGCTCGCTCTATAATCAAAATCCCAGCGGCCCGATTGACCCGACGCCGACTGTCGCCGTCGTCGGCATCGTGGAAAAACCGGAGCACATCACGACGCAATGGTTCAAAGACGAAGACGATGCAATTATTTTGCTCGGAGAAATTGTTGATGCGAGCGATCCAATTTTCGGTCTCGGTGGCAGTGCGTATCTGCAAGTGATTCACGGCAGGAAAACCGGCTCGCCGCCGCGCTGCGATTTGGAAATTGCAAAAACTTTGCACACTACTTTACTCGGCTTGATTCAATCCGGCCTCGTCAAGAGCGCGCACGATTGCAGCGACGGCGGCCTGGCCGTCGCGCTCGCCGAAAGCTGCATTTCACAACTCATCGCGCGCGAAACCCCGCGATTGATCGGCGCGACGATTGATTTGAGTGCGATCAAAGGCGTTCGCCTCGACGCTTTGCTCTTTGGCGAAACACAATCGCGCATCGTCATTTCCTGCAAGCCACTCGACGCGGTGAAAGTCGTCGAACGCGCCAAACTCATGGGCGTTCCGGCAATGCAAATCGGCAAAGTTGGCGGCGATAAATTGACTATGAAAACTACAGCCGGAGAATTTTCCGCCCCGCTGACCGAGTCACACGATGCGTGGTGGAATTCCATCGCCCGGGCGATGGCGTGATTTTACTTTGAACGTAAATCGTCAAATGTTTTCCAATTTTCACGAAGATTGCTTTCGGTTTCAGGCGCGGTTTTGTAATCTTCGAGCTGACTAAATGCGACAATTTTTTACCATCGCCGTCAATGCATTCATGGAATTGATCCGGCAGCCTATTTTTCTGCTGTTGATGACCGGCTCCGTGCTGTTTGAGATTTTTCTCGCAGTGCCGTATTACTTCGCGTTTGGTGACGAGCCGAAGCTGGTGGAAAATTCCGTTTTGGCCGTGATGCTTTTGTCCGGGCTTTTCGGCGCGGTGTTGAGCGCGTCGTCGTCGCTCGCGCGGGAAATCCGCAGCGGCACGGCGCTGGCGGTTTTGTCCAAGCCGGTCGGGCGCGCGCAATTTCTGCTGGCTAAATATGCCGGACTCGCGGCGGCGCTCACGGTTTTGACATATGTAAATATGATCGGCGTGCTGCTCGCCAGCCGCATGGCGTTTGACGCTTACGGCAAAACCGACATGGCCGCGCTCGGAATTTTTGGTGCGGGCGTGGCGCTGGCCTATGCGCTGGCGGGCTTCACCAATTTTTTTCTGCGGCGACCGTTTATGAGCGACGCGGTTTTGTTGATGGTAGTCCTGACAACACTCGCGGCATTCGTAATTTTCCAGTTCACCACGCAGCAACAAAGTCTGGGCACGCAGGCGCACGTTGACTGGCGGCTGGTTCCGGCAGGAATCTTGATTTTGTTCGCTCTGTGGATTCTGGCGGCGGTCGCGCTGGCGTGTTCGACGCGGTTCGACACGATCCCTACGCTGGCGATCTGCTCCGCGATTTTTCTGGTCGGATTGATGTCGGATTATTTTTTTGGCCGTCGCGCGGAAACCGGTTCGTGGTGGGCGTCGGCGCTTTACACCATCGTTCCGAACTGGCAGCTTTTCTGGCTCGCCGACGCGATTGAAACAGGCAAAAACACTTTTCAATGGGCTTATGTCGGCAAGGGGTTTGTCTATGTGGTCGGTTACGCGGGCGCGGCGCTGGCTTTCGCGACGGCGCTGTTTGAAGAAAGAGAATTAAGTTAATGAAGCGTTGAATTGTTGAATCGGAAAAACAATTCAACGGTTCAACAAGAAATAAATGGAACGCAACGCAGCTAAAAACGGCCTGGTAAATCTGATTGCGGCGGCGATGATTTTCGTCGCCGCCTTCGTCGTGACGGGCTATGCGCGTTCACTGGCCGGACAGTTGGCTTCGGTTCTTCTGGGACTGGCCGCGCTCGTGGCTTTTGTCAGTTGGTTCCAGATGCGGCTCGAGGAAAATGAGCGGCTGGAAAAACTGGAAATTGACGAACTTTCCAAAACCAAGGACGGCTCGACTTTG
Organism: Verrucomicrobiia bacterium; assembly: GCA_036268155.1. Lineage (GTDB taxonomy): Bacteria > Verrucomicrobiota > Verrucomicrobiia > Limisphaerales > UBA11358 > UBA11358. Next base: position 7,843 of record DATAUQ010000033.1, read on the forward strand.
TTTAAAGCGAAAGATTCGGAAGTTTTTCCGGCCAGTCGTGCGCGCGCGCAGTTCGAGAAATTTTTCGTTCCCGGCTTTGGCGTGCTGCTGTTCCTGCTCGAAGCGGGCGGCGCGTGGCTGCTGTGGCATTGGATTTCCAAATCAACAACTGTCATTGCGCCGGAACGCGCGATGCCCGCGCTGGCGCTGTTCGCCATTTTCGCGCTGCTGCTGTTTTTGTTCGGGCGGTTTTCCGTGACGATTGCGCGGCTGGAAAATCACCGGCTGCTGCGGCCCGGTGCGAGTTTTATTTTGCTGGGCGCGTATATCTGCTTCGCCACGGCGCTCGGAATCGCGGGTGTGAAAGCGGAATTTCCGCAAGCAGATTATTACGTCGCGAAAGTTTTATGCGTGCTGCTCGGTCTGATGGCGGCGGAAATCCTCATCACGCTGCTGCTTGAAATTTATCGTCCGCGCATGAAGGGAAAAATTTCCCGTCCGATTTATGACAGCCGCCTCGTCGGCCTGCTCGGCCAGCCGGAAAGTTTGTTCACGACGGCGGCGCAGACGATTGATTATCAATTCGGTTTCAATGTTTCCGAGACGTGGTTTTTCCAATTGCTGAAAAGAAATTTGCTCGTGCTGCTGCTCGCGCAATTCGCGGTTTTAATTTTATCCACCTGCGTCGTGTTCGTTGACGCGGGCGAGCAGGCGGTGGTGGAGCGTTTCGGCAAACCCGTCGCGGGCGGCGTTCTATCGCCGGGCGCGCATTTCAAACTGCCGTGGCCGGCGGACCGGGTTTATCAATATCGCACCGAGCAAATCCAGACGTTCGATGTCGGCTACATACCGGATGCGCAAACCGAGAATGAGAAAACCATTTTATGGTCCGTTGCGCACGCGAAAGAGGAAAATTTCCTCGTCGGCAACCGCGAGGCGGTCACGATCAAGAATGAAGACGCGGACACGAACGACACGTTGAAAGCGCCGCCGGTCAGCCTCATCACCGTCAGCATTCCAGTTCAATTCCAGATCAACGACGTGATGGCGTGGGCTTACAACAACGCCGACCCGACGAATCTGCTGCAGGATTTGGCCACGCGCGCCGTGGTGCATTATCTCGCGGGCGTGGATTTGAATTCCGTCATGTCGCAGGCGCGTTTGGAAGCCGCGCAGACTTTGCGCGATCAAATTCAATCCGCAGCCGACACGCGCAAGCTGGGCGTGAAAATTCTTTTTGTCGGGTTGCAGGACATTCATCCGCCGGTGAAAGTCGCGGGCGACTATGAAAAAGTTGTCGGCGCGGAACAGACGAAGCTCGCTACGATTCTTGGCGCGCGCGCCGCCGCCATCGCCACAAACGCGCTGGCCGATGCACTGGCGTTCACGACGACCAACATCGCTGACGCGACGCGGCAGCGGCTTGAAGTGCAGGCGCTGGCGCGCGCGGCGTTGTTCACCAACCAGATTCCGGCGTTCGAGGCCGCGCCTTCGGTTTATCGCCAGCGCGCATATTTTCAAACCTTTGCCGCCGCTACCGCCAACGCGCGCAAATATATTTTGCTCGTCACGAACACGGATGACGTCGTGATTTTCGATCTCGAAGACAAAATCCGTGAAGACCTTTTGAACCTGAACGTGCCTAACAATTCATCGCCATGAAAAGAAATTTTTTAACCATCATCATCGGCGCAGTGCTGATCGTCATTTTCGCGCTGCTGCTGTTCGTCTTTCAAGTGCGCCTGTCCGAGGTCGCCGTCGTCACCACATTCGGCAAGCCGGTGCGCGACCTGACCGCGCCGGGCGCGTATTTCAAATGGCCGTGGCCGGTCCAGAAAGTCTATAAATTCGACCAGCGCGTGCAGAATTTCGAGGACAAATACAGTGAAAATCTCACGGCGGACAACAACAACCTGCTCACCAGCGTTTATGTCGGCTGGAAAATTTCCGATGCGGCGACGTTCTTTCCGAAATTCGCCGGCGGCTCCGTGCCGGCGGCGCAGCGGATGCTGGAAAGCATGTTGCGCAGCGCCAAGAGTGCGGTCATCGGCAAGCACACTTTGTCCGAGTTTGTGAACGCGGATCCCAAGGATTTGCACTTTGACGCGATCGAAAATGAAATCGAGCAATCCGTGCAAGCCCAGTTGGAGACGAACAATTGCGGCATCCAGCTTGATTTTCTTGGCTTCAAAAAAATCGGCCTCCCGGAAAGCATTACGCAGGCGGTATTTGCGCGCATGACTTCCGACCGGCAAATCCTCATCAATAAATACACCTACGAAGGCGAGGCCGAGGCGCAAAAAATCAAGTCCGCCGCCGACCGGCAGGCGTCCGAGGTCGTCAACAACGCCGTGGCCGACGCGACGCGCATCCGCGGTGAAGGCGAGGCCGAGGCCGCCAAGGTTTTGCCGGTGTTCCAGCAAAATCCCGAGCTGGCGAATTTTCTGCTGCGGATTGACGCACTGCAACAATCGCTCAACCAGCGCTCCACTTTGATTTTTGACGAACGCACGCCGCCGTTTGATTTGTTCACGGGTATTCCGACAAGTTCGCCAGCCAAGACCATCGAACATGAGTGACGAACACGAACATCATCACGATCACGCGCCCGAAAACGCCGCGCCCGTGGCGGCGGACGACGCCGGTTCGCAGGCGCTGGCCGAGGCGCTGGGCAGCAGTTTTGCGATTGTCAAAATCGTGATGGTGCTGATGGTCGTCGCGTTTTTCTGTTCGGGATTTTTCACCGTCGGCCCGCAGGAAAAAGCGGTGATTCTCCGCTTCGGCAAGCCGGTTGGCGAGGGACAAAAAGCTTTGCTGACTTCGGGATTGCACTGGTCTTTGCCGTATCCGATTGACGAAGTCGTGCGGATTCCCATCACGGAAATTCAGAAAATTTCCTCCAACAACGGCTGGTATTTCACCACGCCGGAGCAGGAATTGAGCGGTGAGGAAATTCCCGCCGGACCGTCGCTCAATCCGGCGATTGACGGCTATGCCATCACCGCCGACCGCAACATCATCCACACGCGCGCGACACTTTATTATCACATCGAGCAGCCGATTGATTTCGTTTTCAACTTCGCATCTGCCTCGAACACCGTCCAGAACGCGCTGGACAACGCCCTGCTCTTCACCGCTGCGAAGTTCAACGTGGACGACATCCTCACGCGCGACGTGGACGGTTTTCGCGAAGCCGTGCAGCAGCGCGTTGGAGAGATTGTGGAACAGGCGCAGTTGGGCATCGTCATTGACAATTGCGAGGTGCAGAGCATTCCGCCGCGCCAGTTGCAGGAGGTTTTTTCCATGGTCACGACCGCGCGCGAAAACCGCAACAAATTGCTCAACGACGCGCACAGCTACGAGAACCAGGTCTTGAACCAGTCCGGCGCGCAGGCCACGTCCGTCACGAACGCCGCCGCCGCCGAGCGCGTCCGCTACGTCGAATCCATCACCGCCGAGGCGAAGCGATTCGGCGATTTGCTGCCGCAATATAAGCTCAACCCGAATCTGTTCGAGCAGATGACGTTTGTGCAGGCGATGGAGACGGCGTTCACGAACGTGCAGGACAAAATCTACCTGCCGCAGCGCGCCGATGGCAAACCGCGCGAACTTAGGCTAATGTTGAACCGCGAACCGCCGCAGCCGAAACCGGCGGCGAATCCGTAAAACGAAAATGGACGTGACGCAAAAACGAAAAATGCACCGAGTGGCCGTAATCCACTTTGTTCTGACTTGCTTGGTTGTTCTGGTTCTTCTGGTATTTTTCCCAGGCGCTTATCATTTTTCCGGCGATTCGATAGCTCAATTGCGATTTGAGCAATACATTATTTGGCATGAAGCGTGGAAACATTTCTGGGAAATAGTTTTTTATATTTTGCAACCACAGTTTCGACTTTTAATTAGCGGCGGCAAATCTTCACTGTTTTTTGCGGTTGCAAGCATGATTTCCGTTCCAGTTTGGAGTTTTTGCTTCGGTTGGATTTTTATCAAATTGGATAATTGGCTGAACCATTTTCCGGTTCTCGGCAAAAAAGTTTTTTGATTTACGATGCAACGATTTAACCATTTAACGATTCGACATTTCCGTTTATGCAAGTCACATCCCTTTTGAGCGAGCACGAGCACGACGATGATTGCGGCTGCGGTCATGACCACGAACATTCCGTCGTGCATCTGTGGCAGACCATCACCGGCGTCGTCTTCGTCCTCAACGCCTATGTCGTGGACTGGATTTTCCAGCAAGGCACGACTATTTCCAGCGCCAGCGCCATGATCGGCGCGATCATCCTCGGCTATCCCATCATCGTCACCGCCGTCAAGGATTTGCGGCGCGGCCGCTTGAGCATCAACGAACTTGTCGCCATCGCCGTGCTCGCCGCGTTCGCGTCCGAGAATTACAAGACAGCCGGCATCGTCGCCTTCTTCATGCTCATGGGCGAAATCATCGAGACGCGCACGGCTGAAGGCGCGCGTGATTCCATTGAGTCGCTGATTAAATTGACTCCGACGAAAGCACGGCGAATCAAATCTGACGGCAGCGAAGAAGAAGTTGCGGCAAGTCAACTGGTTGTCGGCGACATGATTCGCATCCGTCCTGGTGACAATGTTGCTGCTGACGGAATTATTGTCAGCGGCCAAGGTTCTTTCAATCAGGCCACCATCACCGGCGAATCATTGCCCGTGGACAAAAAATCCGGCGACGAAGTTTTTGCCGGAACGCAAAATTTAACAGGCGTTCTCGAAATCAAAGTCAGCCGCGCCGGCGAAGACACGACGCTCGGTCGCGTGCGCGAACTCATCATCGCCGCGGAAAAAACCAAATTGCCGATCCAGAAAATCGTGGATCAATATATGGGTTTTTACACGCCGCTCGTGCTGGTCATCGGCGCGCTCGTCTGGGCGTTCACGCACGATTTGAGCCGGGTCATCGCCGTGTTCGTCGTGTCCTGCCCGTGCGCATTTATTTTGGCGACGCCGACCGCGATGGTCGCCGCGCTGTCCGCCGCCGCACGTCTGGGAATTTTGATCAAGAACGTCGCGGACATCGAACTCGCCGCGAAGATCAATGCCTTCGTCTTCGACAAGACCGGCACGCTGACGACCGGCCAGCTCGCCGTCAGCCGCCTTGCGCCGATCGGCGAAACGAAGCCCGCCGAACTTTTGTTGCTCGCCGCGTCCGCCGAAAAATACAGCAACCATCCGACTGCGAAAGCGTTGGCGACACTCGCGGGCGAAGCCGGAGTGCCGCTGGCCGAGCCGAAAGATTTTGCCGAGACCGCCGGGCGCGGCGTGAAGGCGGAGATCAACGGCGCAAAAATTCTCGTTGGCCGCGCGCAATGGCTCAAGGACAACGGCATTGACGCGGGCTTTGAGAAATCCGTGGACTTGAACGAGACCGAAGGCTGGAGTTTGATTTTCGTCGCGCAGAACGGCAAGTGCGTCGGCTGGGTCGGAATGCAGGACCAGACGCGCGCCGAGGCGAAGGAAGCTTTGGCCGAATTGAAGGAATCCGGCGTCCGCCGCATCGCGATGATTTCCGGCGACCGTCAAGTCGTCGCCACGCGCGTCGCGAATGAAATCGGTTGCGAAGAGGCGAAGGGCGATTGTCTGCCGCAGAACAAAGTTGAATTTGTGCGTGCCGTGAAAACGAAAGGCTACAAAGTCGCGGTCATCGGCGACGGCGTGAACGACGCGCCCGCGCTCGCGGCGGGCGACATCGGCATCGCGATGGGCGCGGCGGGCAGCGAAGTCGCCATTCACAGCGCGACGATTGCGCTGATGAACAACGATCTGCGCCGGCTGCCGTTCCTCGTGAAACTTTCGCGCAGCACGCGCGCCGTCATCAACCAGAATTTTGCGTTCGGCGTGTGCTTCATCATCGTCGGGTTGTCGGCGTCGGCGTTCGGCTACATCGGCCCGATCACCGCCGCGATTTTGCACGTCATCGGCACGCTCATCGTGATTTTCAACAGCGCGCGCCTCGTGCGCAAAGGCGAGGAACTGGAACATTTCCATCCCGAAACGCAGGAGCCGCCGCAAAAAGTTTCCGGCCAACTGACGCCGAAGCTGGCGTGAACAATGAGCAATCCGTCTGAAAAAATGCCGGTTAATGTTTCATTTCTTTTCAGCGACTATGTTCGATTGGATGGAGATACAGGTGAACTTTGGCCAAAATTGAAAACGTTGGGTTATGCAGATAGATTGTTTATTGATGAATGGAATTACTGGGCCATCCGTTTTGAATCAGGCGGAGTTCACAATAAAAATATTTCTTTGCTGACTCTCCTTTTTTTATTGAACGACTTGAATGTGCCTTTTGCAGAAGATGGCAAACAACTTTGTTCGCCAGCAGAATTTATGCGTTGGATGCAGCGTGATTTTATTCTTAAGAAACCATTTCGGAGCGTTGGTGGAAAATATAAAGAATATAAAGACTGGATTTACAAAACGCATGAACCGCTTGTTTTAGAAAGTGTAATCGCCAAATAGTTTTTATGCTCGTCGCCGAATTAAATCCGCAATCGGAAATCATAAATCAAAAATCCGCCGAGGTCGTCGTGTCCGTGCGCGGGCTGACGAAAGTGTTCAAGGATTTCTGGAATCGCCCCAAGGCGCGCGCGGTGGACAACGTGGATTTTGAAGTCCGGCGCGGCGAAGTTTTTGGTTTGCTCGGGCCGAACGGTTCAGGCAAATCCACGACGGTCAAGCTGCTGCTCGGTTTGCTGAATCCGACGCGCGGGCACATCGAGGTCTTCGGCCATTCGCCGCGCCATGTGCAGACGAAATCGCGCATCGGTTATCTGCCGGAGGAATCGTATCTGTATCGCTACCTCAATTCGCGCGAGACTCTGGATTTTTTTGGGAATCTTTTTCATCTCTCGAAAGGCGAACGCGACAATCGCGCGGAGCAATTGCTCGAAATGGTCGGCCTCGGCAAAACGCAGACGCGCGCGGTCGGCGAATTTTCCAAGGGAATGCAGCGCCGCATCGGCCTCGCGCAGGCGCTCATCAATGATCCCGATCTCGTGATTCTTGATGAACCAACCGCCGGCCTCGACCCGATTGGCTGCCGCGAGGTGAAGGATTTGATCATCGCGCTCGCGCGTCGCGGCAAGACGGTGATTTTGAGCAGCCATTTGCTTTCCGATGTCGAGGATGTTTGCGATCGCGTGGTGATTTATTATGGCGGAAAAATCCAGGCCGCAGGCACGTTGAAAGAACTGCTTGCGACGCCAGACACGCTGCAAATTACCACTCCGGTTTTGCCGCGCGAAACTCTGGAACGCGTTCTGGAAATCATCCGCAAAGATATTTCGACCGGCGAAGTGCGCGTGGACAATCCGACGCAGAATCTCGAAAGTTATTTCCTCGACGTGGTCAACAAGGCGCGCGCGGCGAACGAAACCAGCGGTGCCCAATCCGGCGCGCGCGTGGCCGAGTATTTGCGCGGCGGCACGGAAGCAAAACCGCAGACGGAAAAAGTTTTGGAAAAATTGTCATTGCCGCAGTCGGCTCAAACCATTTCTCCAACAAAAATTTCCGCGCCCATTGTTGAAAGGGAATTGGACGACAAAAAACTGCAGGCGTTGACGCAACCGACTGAACCCAAAGTTTCAGAAACCAAGCCAGCGCCGGAAATGAAGCCGGTGGATTTATCGAAAGCTGACGAAAAATTATCGTCGCTGTTGGGAAATAAAAAATGACTTTTCACCGCAGAATCGCCGAGACGCAGAGAATTTCAATTTTCAACTCTGCGCCTCCGCGTCTCTGCGATTAGTTAAATTTTGAAATGCAAAGAATTCTAGCCATCTCGTGGTTGACGTGGAAGGCTGCGCTGCGGTTCAAGCTCTTTCTCGTCATCGCGGCGCTGTTGATTCTGGCGGTCGTCGGTTTGCCGCTGGTCATCCAGGACGACGGCACGGCGCGCGGATTTACGCAGATCATTCTGACTTACACGTTGAGCGCGATCACGGCGCTGCTCGGGTTTTCCACGCTTTGGCTTTCGTGCGGCACGCTGGCGCGCGACATCGAAGAATGCCAGATACAGGTCGTCGCGACGAAGCCGATTGCGCGCTGGCAAATCTGGCTGGGAAAATGGCTTGGGATCGTTTCGCTGAACGCGGCATTGCTGGCGATTTCCGGCGCGTGCGTTTATGGATTGCTGCAATGGCGCGCAACAAAATTGCCTGCGGCGGAACAGAAAATTTTACGCGAGCAGGTTCTTGTTGCGCGTGGTGCGGCGAAGGAGAAAAATTACGATGCGGAAATTGACGCGGAGGCGGCGCAGGTTTTGCAGGAGCGTTTGAAAAGCAGCCCGGTGACGACGGTGGATCTGCCGGAGGTGCAGAAGCAAATCCGCGAGCAGGTCAAGGCGGCGTATCAGGTGGTGCAGCCGGGCTATACGCGTGAATGGCAGATTGACCTGGGTTTCGCGAAAAATTATCTGCGCGACCAGCCCCTGCAACTGCGTGTGAAATTCAACGCGGCGCAAAAAAATTCTTCCGGCACTTATCTCGCGTTGTGGCAGGTCGGCACGCCGGAAACCACCAATTTCTGGCGGACGGAAACGCCGATGAGCCTCGCGCCGGACACGGTCCACGAGTTTCAAATCCCACCGAATCTGTTTGATACGAATGGCGTATTGACGATTTTGTTTGTGAATCCAAACGACACCGCGCTGTTGTTTCCGCTCGAAGATGGCATGGAAGTTTTGTATCCCGAGGGCGGCTTCGCGCTGAATTTCGCACGCGGGCTGGCGATTATTTTTTGCTGGATGGCTTTGCTCGCGGCGCTCGGGCTGGCGGCGGCGAGTTTTCTGTCGTTTCCTGTCGCAACTTTTTTTTCGCTGGCGATGCTGGTGGTCGCCCTGTCGAGCGGCACGCTATCGGACGCGGTTGAGTCGGGCACCGTCGCGGGCGGTAACGAAGAGACCGGCGTGATGGGACATTCGGGCGCAGACATGGTGTTGATTCCGTTGTTCAAAGGCATTCTGGCCGTCATCCGGCTGGTGGAAAATTTTTCGCCGATTGATTCGTTGAGCACCGGTCGCGCCATCTCCTGGGGCGAACTGGGACTTGCGTTCGCGCAAATCGTTTTACTGCCCGGCGGTATTATCGCGCTGGCGGGCGTCGCGCTGTTCCAGCGACGCGAACTGGCGACGGCCCAGGGAACGCAATGAACATCCGCGCAAAAAAAATTCTTTTGCTCCTGCTTGCCGCCGCTCTGTTGTTCAGCTCCGGCCAGATGCAAAAAGTTTTGAACCGCGACCGCGAGCGGCTTGGCCTGACGCGCGTGGATGCGCTGGACAACGCGCCGCCCGTGCTGGCGTTCACGACGGTCGCGCTCGGCGGCTTTCGCGGATTGATCTCAAATTTTCTTTGGATCCGCGCGAATGATTTGCAACAGGATGATAAATTTTTTGAAGCGGCGCAGCTCGCCACCTGGATCACCGATTTGGAACCGCACTTCACGCAGGTCTGGCTGTTTCAGGCGTGGAACATGGCCTATAACATTTCCGTCAAGTTCAAGGATTTTCCCGACCGCTGGCGCTGGGTCGAGCACGGCATCGAATTGCTGCGCGACGACGGCCTGCGCTATAATCCAAATAATGTTTTGATCCATCGCGAACTCGCGTGGTTCTTCCAGCACAAGATGGGGCAAAACCTTGACGACGCAAATGTGTATTACAAACAGCAGTGGGCGGACGAAATGGCGCCATTTTTCGGCCCGCACGGAACGAATTTTTCCGACTTGATCAACCCGCAAACCGCCGAAGCCCGGACAAATGCACAGGTGTTGCGCGACAAATACAAGATTGATCCTGTGTTCGCGCAAAAAGTGGACGCGCAATATGGCCCGTTCGACTGGCGTTTGCCCGAAGCTCACGCCATTTACTGGGGCGCACTCGGTCTGGACGTCGCCAAGAAAAATCCCGACAAGGTGAAGGCGGACGATTTGATCACGCTGCGCCGCATCATTTATCAATCCATGCTCCAGGCGTTTCACCACGGGCGCATCATTGAGGATCCGTTCAATAAAACTTACGCGTTGGAACCGAATTTGGATCTGGTCGGGAAGGTCAACGACGCTTATATGCAATTATATGCCGAGGAAACCCAACCCAATCAAAAAACCGGCATCCTGAAGGCCCATCGGAATTTCCTCAAGGATGCCGTTTATTTTCTCTACGAAAACAACCGCATGGCCGAGGCTGCCAAATGGTATAAACTGCTTGGCGATAAATATCCCGACAACACCATCCTCGACGGTGATACGAATTCGTTTCCGAAAAATCTGACGCTGGACGAATATGCCGTCGCGCGCGTGCAGTCGGAAATTGGCGACACGTCGCAGGAACGCACGACATCCGTGGTCGAAGGTCTGATCGCGCAGTCCTATCACGCGCTGGCCATCGGACAGGATGATCGCGCCGCCGGATTTCAAAATCTCGCGAAAAAAGTGTATCAACATTACGTGTCAAAAACGTCCGGCCACGGCAATGAACAGCGCGTCGCGTTGCCGCCGTTTGACGTTCTCAACCGCACCGTTTTGAACGACCTGCTGAACACACAAAAACCAGTTCTTCCTTACGCCGCGCGCGCCGTGATCCGCACGCAACTGGGAATGGGCGCGGAAACCAATGCGGCGCCCGTCGCGATAGTTTCCACCAACGCATTGCCCGGAGTCGTCACTAACGCCGTGGAAAATATTCCGACCAATTCCGCCGTGAAATAATTGCGACCGACGGTTTGGTGGGCGAACGTCTGCGCGAGCCGTTCCGCAAGATTGCTTCACGGCCAAACTCTGCTAACCTCCACCGACTGTGACGAAGAAAAATTCCAGCGGATGCCCGCTGCGCGTCGGCTTGATTTCGCTCGGCTGCGCCAAAAATCTGGTGGACGCCGAGATCATGCTCGGCTCGCTGATGAAAAGCGGCGTCGAGATCACCAACGACGCCGCGCACGCCGACGCCGTCATCGTCAACACTTGTTCCTTCATTGATTCCGCGCAGGAAGAAAGCGTGGACACCATTCTCGAATCCGTCGCGCTGCGCGACGCGAACCGGCGCGGCCAGGCCGTCATCGTCTCCGGCTGTCTCTCGCAGCGGTTCCGCGACGAACTCCCCAAGCTCATGCCCGAAGTGGACGCGTTCATGGGCATTGATCAGGTCGCGCAAGTCGGCGACATCGTGAATAAAGCAATTTCAAGCCGTGCGTCCAAAGTCCAAAGTCCAGAGTCGAAAACGCAGAAGAATAAAATTGTTTCTCGGCTGAACGAATTGGAAAAATCCCGCGACTTGTCCGCCCACGAAAAAGAAGAATCCCTGCGCGGCACGGAGAAATTTGGAAAAACTAAAACCATCGTAGCGGCAAATTCCGCGATCCGCGATCCGCAATCCGCAATTCTCGACGTCACCGCCCGCCCAATTTTCATCCCCGATTTCGAGACGCCGCGCTTCCGCCTGACGCCAAAACATTTCGCGTATCTGAAAATCGCCGAAGGCTGCAATCATCCATGCAGTTTTTGCATCATTCCCCGGATGCGTGGCTCGCACCGCAGCCGCACGCAAAAGGACATAGTCGCCGAAGCCAAAGCGCTGATCGCCGACGGCGTGAAGGAGATCAATCTGATTTCACAGGATTCAACTTACTACGGATTGGATTTGCGTCCGAATCATAGTCGTGCGATTTCTTCGCCCGAAAAATTTTCCGCCGCCGCCAAATCACTTTCCGCGAACGCAACGACGATTTGTTCGCTGCTGCGCGAACTCAATTCGCTCAAAGGTGATTTTTGGATTCGTTTGCTTTACACGCATCCGGCGCATTGGACGGACGAATTAATCCAGACGATCGCCGATTGTAAAAAAGTCGCGCGCTACATTGATATTCCACTCCAGCACATCCACGAAAACATGCTCGAACGGATGCGCCGCGAAACCTCGCAGCAATACATCGTTGATTTGATAGGAAAAATCCGCGCTGGAATTCCGGGAATCGCATTGCGGACGACGTTCATTGTCGGATTTCCGGGCGAGACAGAAGCGAGCTTTCAAACGCTGCTCAATTTCGTCCGTGAAATGAAGTTCGAACGGCTCGGTGTTTTTACCTATTCGCAGGAAGACGGAACGCTTGCGGGAAAAATGGCCGGTCAAATTCCCGACAAGGTGAAACAAAAGCGTCGCGAACTCGTGATGGCCGCACAACACAAGATTGCTAAACAAGTTTCCGAATCCTTCGTTGGCCGCGAAATCAAAGTCCTCGTCGAAGGCGAGGCGAATGAAAAGCAGCTTCAACAGGCGAACGTTTCATCATGGGAACATGGGCTCATTCGCGAAGCCGAAACTCAAAACTCAAAATTAAAAATTAAAAACTACCTCGTCGCCCGTGGCGAAGCCGACGCGCCGGACATTGACGGACGCATTTATATTCGCGGCAAATTGCCGATTGGCAAATTTGCTAAAGTCAAAATCAGCGGCCACACAGATTACGATTTGATCGCCCAGCCGGCATAATTCAGTCCCTTGACATCTTTTTCTTGCAAGCGATTGTTTGTCAATGGAGGCAACGACTGCAAATGCGACCGGAAAGGATTTTTTCAATCACCTTGTTTCTTCAATCACGGCGTTTTTAGCGCGCGGCCTGGAATATTTTTTGGGTCCGGGCATTTATCATTCTGCGTTCGGCAACGTTTGCTGGGCTGATTTGATCGTCGCGCTGATCCCGATTTTATTCGTCATCCTGCTTAACATCGCGCTGCCGGTCATTTTCCGCCGGCAGGTTGACAAATCGCAGCCCGGAAATTTGCGCAGGCATCTGTTTGGCCGCATTGGAGGGCCGCTTTATCTGTTCTTGTGGATTGGCGGAATTTATCTGGGGATCGCGCCGCTACTGTTGAAAATATGGTCGGGCGATTTGTTAAAAAAGATCGAGCAGGTTCTGGACAAAATTTTCGGCGCGGCGGTTTTTTGCGCGCTGTTGTGGCTGTGTTTTCGCGCGGCGCAAATCGTCGAGGCGCGGCTGGCGGTTTGGGCGCAAAAAATCCCCGGGCGCGCGGCGAAATTTGTCGTGCCGCTGTTTGGCCGGAGCTTGCGCGTGTTGCTGCCGGTTCTTGCGGTCGTTTTTGCGTTGCCGGTTTTTTTCCCGTCGAAATATGAGCCTGTTTTCGGCCCGGTCGGCGGAATTTTAATTATTCTGGCCGTCGCCTGGATTTTATTTCAGGCCGTTGACCTGGGGCAAGAAGCGTTGCTGGCCGGATATGACATCAAGGTGGCCGACAATTTGCACGCGCGAAAAATTTACACGCAGTCGCGGCTCATCAGCCGGACGCTCCAGGTGGCGATCGGCATTTGCACGGTCGCCTCGATCCTCATGCTTTTTCAAGCCGTGCGGCACGTCGGCGCAAGCTTGCTCGCGTCGGCGGGGATTGCCGGGATCATCGCCGGCGTCGCTGCGCAAAAAACATTGTCGAATTTTTTCGCCGGATTTCAAATCGCGCTCGCCCAGCCGATGCGGCAGGACGACGTCGTCATCGTCGAAGGCGAATGGGGACGCATCGAGGAAATCACGCTCACCTATGTCGTCGTGCATATT
>DATAUQ010000034.1:0-15158 GCA_036268155.1 Verrucomicrobiia bacterium
CTGCGTCGGATCAATTTCAAAAATATTCAGGTCTTCGTATATCGCCTCTGGTTTCACATCGTCTTTCGGGCGGATTTTTGGCGCGACTTTTTCCCACGTTGCGCGAGTAACAACGACGCGGATCAATTGTTCGTCACCGCATTTAACATTTTCATTAAGTTCAATCTCCGGTGTCTCGCGTTTCTCGAAATGGAATGGATCGAAAGGAAAATCTTTTTCCGCGATTTTGACTATTGAATTTGTCAGAACCGGAATTTGCGCGAGCAAATCGGTGCAGACCTCAATCTCGCGCGGAGAATCTTCCGTGAGCGAAACACGAATCGTGTCACCAAGTCCGTCGCAAAGCAAAGAGCCAATGCCGATGGCGGACTTGATGCGTCCGTCCTCGCCTTCGCCCGCTTCGGTGACGCCGAGATGGATTGGATAATTCCAATCTGCACCTTCCTGTTCGAGCCGCGCAACCAAAAGGCGATAGCACTCGATCATCACCTTCGGATTCGACGACTTCATCGAGAATTTGAAATTATGAAAATCGTGCTGGCGGCAGATGCGCGCAAATTCCAGCGCGCTTTCGACCATGCCGAGCGGCGTGTCGCCGTAACGGTTCATGATTCGGTCCGAAAGTGAGCCGTGATTTGTGCCGATTCGCAGACAGCGTTTTAATTTTATCGCTTCGAGCACAAGAGGCGCAAATTTTTCCTCGATGCGTTTGAGTTCGGCGGCGTATTGTTCGTCGGTGTATTCTTTCGTCGCAAATTTTTTGGAGTCGGCATAATTGCCGGGATTCACGCGCACGACTTCAACCCATTTTACGGCTTCCAGCGCGGCATCGGGCTTGAAATGGATGTCGGCGACAATCGGCACGTTGCAGCCTTGCTTCCGAAGTTCAGCAACGATGTTTTGCAAATTCGCCGCGTCCTTCACCGTCGGCGCGGTGATGCGCACAAGCTGGCAGCCGACGGCGACGAGTTCCAAAGTTTGTTTGACGCTCAACGCCGTATCCATCGTGTCGCAGGTGAGCATGGATTGCTTCACGACGGGATGGTCGCCGCCCATGATGAAGCCGCCGTTCTTCGGATCGCCGATGACGATTTCACGCGTTTTACGGCGCTGGTAAAAAAATGGGGATTCGCAGTAGCGCATGGCGGAAAATTATTTGCTTGGCGCGAAAACAACCGGCACTTCGCGGTCGGCGCGGGAGCTGCGCAGCCAGTCGCCGGTGTCGAAGAACGCGATGTAAATCATGAAGCCGATGAGCAGGACGGCGAAACCACTTTGGATGGTGTTCAAAATGCCCGCACTCACAGGACGGCGGCGGATGGCTTCAATCAGCGACAAAGTGATGTGGCCGCCGTCCAGCACCGGCAGCGGCAGCAGGTTGAGCAATGCGAGATTGACGTTGAGGATGACACTGAACCACAGCACGCGCCGCCAGCCATCTTCGCTTTCAAAAAGATTGCTGTAAACGCGGATGATCATCACCGCGCCGCCGAGTTGTTGCACGCCGATGTCGCCCTTGTGCTCGAACAACGCGCCAATCGTGCCGGTGATTTGGCCGACGCTGTCGCGGATTTGGTCCAGCGGATTCGGATGAACGAGCGTCGCGTTGGTGTCGCCCTGCCACGACAAAATTCCAAGCATCGGCGTGCTGTTCGTCGGCTGGACTGGTTTCGCGGCCAGCAGCGTGCGGTCGAATTGGCTGTCGCCTCGTTTAATGGTCAGCGTGACCGGCTGCACCGGAGTGTTGCTCCAGGCATCTTCCAGGGAAAGAATCGCCACGGGACTGTAAACTTTCTGGCCGTTCAACGCGACGATTTCATCGCCATTCGTCAAACCGGCGTGCGCTGCCGGACTGTTGCTGGCGACTTCATAGACAATCGCCCTTGCCGCCGGCGCGACCAAGATTTGCCGCAACGCTTTCCGCTCATACCATTGCGTCACGCGATGGTAAGGCACAGCGTAGGCAATGTCTTCCTTGCCGTCGCGCAGATATTTGATGGCGATGTTCGTGCCGGTGCTGGTGATGATGCGCCATGTCACGCTGTCCTGCGAAGGCGGCGCGAAATGTTTCACCGGCTGCCCGTCAATTTCCAAGATCGTGTCGCCCGGACGCAAACCCGCCTTCCACGCCGGGCCGGTCTGGTCAACCCAGCCGATAGTCGTGGAATTGTCCGAACCGTTGGCAGGTTTGCCGACGCCCCAGACGATGAACGCAAAAACTATCGCCAGCCCGAAACTGAACAGCGGCCCGGCGAACGCCACGATGATCTTATCGAGCGGCGAGACGTTCGGCAGCGCATCCATTTTGGTTTCCTTCAAGTCGCCGCCCACGCGCTCCGCAAAAGGTTCGGTGATTTTTTCTTCCGGTTCGCCGCCCTTGCCTTCGATGATTTCCATGCTGGCCATCTGCGGGAGCGCGACGTAGCCGCCCGCCGGAATCCAGCCGAGCGCGTATTCGACGCCGCCGATTTTCTTTTTCCAGACCGGCTTGCCGAACCAGATGGCGAAGCGATCTACTTTCAGCCCGCGCCATTTGGCAGCGAGAAAATGCCCGAGTTCGTGGACGCCGATGAGCAGGTTGAAAAGCAGCACCACTTCAAACGCGATGAAAATGTATCTTAATATGGTCATATAAAAATCAGTTCAACGAGTGTAGCAGCGAAGAAGGCCGTCCGCCATTTCAAATTACTGCCGTAATTTTGCGCCCGATTGCGGCTTCGAGGATTTGTTCCTGTGTCGGATGCGAAACGATTTTGTGGGCGTCCACCGCGCGGCGGACGGCCTGGTGGATTTGCAGGAAATTGATTTGCGACTCACGAACGCTACGACCGCGATTCCTTCGCCTCGTTCAACATGGCCGGAAACATTCCGCCAATTTTTACTTCCCAGTGCAAATTGTTAAATTCTGTTGAATCATGGATAAACCAGCCGGTAAAAAACTGCACCGCTGGCCGGATTGATTGTGATGTTGGTGCCAGTCACAGATTCGGAGCCGGGCAATGTCACCCAGTTTGTTCCCAAGCCGGATGCCAGCGAGTTTGTCTGCGCTTGCAGCTCCCAGCCCAGGTGATCCTGCGGCCAGGAGAATTGGATTTGGCCGCTGCCAACTCCAAAATTGAGTTGAGGCGGAGTGGTGGAGGCCGGTTGCGCGCTGACTGGAGCGGAGTTGGCGCTCTCACCTGCAACATTAGTGGCGGACACGACGAAGTAATAGGTTGTCCCGTCAGCCAGGCCGGTGTTGGTGAAACTCAAGGCGGTTAGATTGGTGGCGACGACGGTGTAAGTTCCGTTTGAAGTTGGGGAGCGTTTGACATTGTAATTCGTGGCGTTGCCGGACGGACTCCAAGTCAAAGTCACTTGGCCGTCGCCAGCCAAAGCCGCCAGTCCGGTCGGAGTAATGGCCGCCGCCGTCCCCAGCGGCCCCATTGCATAATTTGCCGCGACGTCGCTGGCCGTCAATACGCCGCTTTCGACCCGTGCCGCCGCGATGTAATCATCGGCAACATCATTGCCGCCGTTGACGCCAGTGCCTCCAATGCCCGAACCAACTTGCATGAATGTCTGCATGGTTGCGCAGATGGCGCCAGCATTTTTTTGCACGTCCTGATTGCCGTCCAAGTAGGCAGTCAAGGTGTTGCCGTTCCAAGTATAAGCTAAATAATGCCATGCGTTGGTATTGGGCACGGTCGCCCAAGCCGTATCCAAATTGCCAAAATCGCCCGAGATGACACCCGAATTGCCGGTGTCATAGCTAAATTCGCGGTCTTCAACCTGCGCGCCAGAACCTCCCTGATAGCCATAATTTAGAATCGCTCTTTTGGGGCTGACACTAACAGCGTTGATCCACACTTCGACTGAAACAGGATTGTTAGAGTTAATTTCAACGGGACTGGCCAACGCCGATTGCACGGAGTTATTGCCAGTGGCATTTACAAAAAGGGTCTTGACCGATTGGCCGTTCCAACTCATTGTGACCATATTCAGATTTCCACCCCCGATAGTCATGAAGTTGCCGACACTTTGCGGATTGCTGGTCCGATTGGTCCAGACTTTGGTGCTGGAACTCAAATCCACTGCTTGCAAATTCACCATCAGGTCGCCTTCCGTGTGAACCCAGTAATTCAATCCGGGAGTGACCACGACCTCGGTTGAATTACTGCCCTCGCCCCAAAGACCGGAAGCCGAGACTACATAATAATAGTTCGTGCCATTAAGCAGGCCGGTATTGATGTAGCTCAAACCAGTCACATTGGTGGCGATGATCGTATATGGCCCGCCGTTTGTCGTGGCCCGCTTGATATTATAGCCGCTGGCTCCGGAGGCTCCCGTCCATCTCAATGCCGCCTGCATATTGCCGCCATTGGCCGTCAATCCGGTCGGAGCAGGTGAAACAGGTTCGACCAGGTCGTTTATGCGGGAAGCAGGCACGAGGGCCAGTTGCGCGATGGCTCCGTTAGTAAGCACCAGCCTGACCGTGGTGTTGCTGGGGGCATTGAGTTTGAAGTCAACACTCCAGCCGGTTGGCCACGATGGGAGAAGCTGGATTTGACTGCCGACGCATTGCATCAACATATATTGCAAGCCGCTCATGGCCGTGCCGCCGGTGTCTTCGCACGGCACATAATCATTTCTGGTCGCCCAAAATGCCTGGAACCTCACACCGGAGGCCGTGTCCTTAAAATTATTGATCACATCGGTCTGGGCAGCGGCGGTCAGTCCCACCAGCGGCTCTTCAATCACATCCTGGCTCCAATCATATTTATAGGTCTTGATTGTGCGATTGTTGAACGTGGCCAGCGCGACATTGAAATTTGGCAAACCAAGTCCATAAAGCCGGTAGGGAAAGATGCAGTAACATTCCGGGTTCTCGGAGTTGTGCGACGCACCGTAAGTCTGCGCGGGCTTGATGTAGGTGTTGTTTGCATCCATCGGCAACGGCGGCAGCGAGGCATAGCAATTAGTCCATTCATTAATCAATGCCGGGGTCGTCAGATTGGCCGGCAGCGCCACCAGTTTGGTGATGTCGCTCATCAAACCGGAGAGGTAGTCGGTCGAATTGGTGCAGTTCCAATACATTTCACAGGCATTGGCCGGGTAGAAGAAAAGCTTTCCATTCACCTTTGACCAATGGAGGTTGAAAAAACGGATGACCTGGGTGGCGAAGGGCACGATATAGTTGGTGGCAAATGAACTGTCCCGCGTATAGTCATAATAACTCAGCATCATGGCCAGCGTGTCCAGGCCGCCCTGGTAATGATAAGTGATGAAGTTATCGCCGCAATGCGTCCCGGAACTGTTGTTCCATCCCCAGTTGTCTCCATTGTAAAGCCCGAACATATTGAAGGTCTCCGGGAAAAATGCGCCGGCGTGGCCGTAGTATTTCTGCGTGACCGCCATCTGCAATGGCAGCATGTTGGTATAGATGTTGAAATAGGGCTGCATCAGGTCGAAATCCCCGGACGCCAGCAGCGGCCAATACAACTCCCGCGTATTCTGGTTCCAAGTGTCCGGCCCCCAGGCCCGGTAGTCGCCATTTTGCCCGTTGTAATCAAAGGTAAATGAGCCGCCGTTGAATTTCGCCGGAGATTGTCCCCGGCTTTGGCAGGCATTGATAAACCGCTGTTCGAGGTAGCCCCGGGTGACATTGGTGGCGTTTGCGTCGCCGCTGATAAAAATCCAGCTCCGGTTCCAAAACGCGTCCCACCAAATATAATGATTGGTCCGCGCGGTTCCAATGTCGGTCGCGTTCACCTGCGTCACCAGATTGCTCATCTGGCCCTCCCAATTGGCCACAGTCGCGGGTTGCGCGGTATAAGGATAAATGGACGCCAGAAAATTAGTGCCCGAGCCTGATTGCAATTGCTGGCTGTTCACCACGCTGAAATTCGTAGCCAGAATGGTCGCGCCGAAAATGCGGTTGGTCCACGGATCGGCATAGCTGCCCGCATAACCGTTCATATTCTCAGCCTTGAAGAGCGTGCCAAAGTATGAGCTGTTGTTTTGATGATACCACACCAGGCGGTCGGCAAGATTTGTCACCGGCACATCCGCGCTTTCAACCGGCGTCGTCGGAGCAGACGCTACTCCGTAGAAACTGTTTGAATTGGTGCTGTTCAACGGCTGGACGGAACTCCGCCAGATTTCATTCGAGCAGGACATGGTGAAATTCTGCTGGCCGCTGGCCTCGATGCGGATCACCGGCTGGTTGGCATCGATGTAAATACGAAGATTAACCTGCGAACCGGACTGTCCCGCAGTGATGTCAATTTCCCCGTTGTAAAAATTGAGCGTCTGGTTGAACGGCAAGCCGGATGCAAAGGGATTGGGCGAGAAATGAGTCCGCACGCGGCCGACTTTCAACAGCCGCGTGCCTTCGCTCCAACTGTCCGATTTGCCGATATACATCATGAGGTCGCCGCTATTGTTTTCCACCCAGACATTGGCCGTGATGTCGCCATTGCCGATGGGCATCGAGCCGGCCGATCCGTTCGTGCTGGTAGTAGTCCACACCACATTGTAACTGTTCAATTTCGAAAGAACATCTGAAGGCAGAACGCCAGCCCGACTGTCGAAGCTCCCAATCAAAAGTTCGAGCAAAAAAACCAGGGAAGAAAATGAAACGATGGTTTTCCTCCACGACAAATTTTTAGTTTTAAGTGCCATTATTTATCTGTTCGCGGTGTGAATTACGGAGAAACCAGACGGTAAAAGACCGCACCGTTGGCCGGATTGATTGTGATGTTGGTGCCAGTCACAGATTCGGAGCCGGGCAATGTCACCCAGTTCGTGCCAAGACCGCCTACCAAGGTGTTTGTCTGAACTTGCAAATGCCAGCCGAGATGGTCAGCCGGCCAGGAAACAGAAATGGTGCTGCCCGAAGCGACCATCGCGATGCTCGTCGGCGCAAGCGAGACTGACGGCACGACGCTGCCGTAAACGAGACATTCGTAGAACGACGGATTGCCGTTGAGTTGAGTGGTGCCGGTGACGGTGATCCGAACGTAACGACCCGTTGCAGTGAAATAGTCCGTAGTATTGACTTTAAGCGTATTGCCAGTTTGATCCACTGCTGTAACGTAATTCACATCGTTGGTGCTGACATCAATCGTGTATTGGTAACTGCGTCCGGGAACGCCATACCAGTCAATCGTCACGGAACTTAAGTTACAGTTGGTGCCAAGATCCACCCGCCACCATGAGTTATAGATTGGACCGTTGGCCGACCAGCGCGTGCCGGAGTCACCATCGTTGCCCTTGTAAGGATCGTTCCCCGCCTGGAATGAACTGGCAGTCACCGGTTGGTTTTGTGACAACAAGGTCGGAGGAGTTGGAATCGTCACGCTGGCCACGGCTGAATCCAAGCTTTCGCCGCCGGCGTTGACTGCGGAGACGACGTAATAAAAAGTAGTCGAGCCTGGCAGCCGCGCATCCAGATAGTTCGTGCTGTTCAATACGTTTGCAGCGATGTTCGTGTAAGTCCCGCCGAAAACGGTCGAGCGCTTGACATTGTAGCTAGTCGCTCCCGGAGTTGCAGCCCACGATAAAATGATCTGGTTGATATTTGTTACAACGCCAATCAAACCCGTCGGAGCTGAAGGAATCGGTGGGATTGGAATTGCGCCGGGCGTCGTTTGAATCGTGAAGGTTTGCGCTGTTCCAATGCTCGTTCCGCTTGCGTCCACACTGCCATCGGATTTGACGGAGACATAATTTCCGCCAGAGGTTTTTATTGCAACTTGATCTCCATTTGTCAAAGCACCAGAGCCGCCCAGTTTGACAATCGAAAAGTTTTCCGAACCGGCTGGAACGCGTTGTTTGGCGGCAAGTGTGGATCCTCCGCCGTTGGTGGCTGTCAGATAAAGTCCATTGTATGATTGAAGATTGACCGTGTTGCTGCTGAAGAGTGTGCCGTTGCCTGCAAGATCATCCACAGTGAAGCGCTCCCAGTTGTCCGGCGACGTCCAGTTACAGACGAGCGAATCGTTGCCGCCAAATTGCGCCGAGAGATAGAAGCCGTTCAATGCAGATTGGAAAGTAACTGCCGGATCAAATTTCTTCACAAAAATCCAGTCCACATCCACGCCGCCATCCACAAAAAACAGTCTTAACGTATGTGTGCCGTGTGATATGGCATTTGTTCCCAGATAAGCCGTGTCGAACAGGTGCGTGCCGCCGGTCGAAGGCACAATCACATCCGGCAGTGCGATGCCATCTATGTAAAGACGCAGCGTGTGCGAAGCCGTCGAGGAATAGCACACGGGAAATTTGTAGTTGCCCGCCGAGAACTGGATGGCATCGAACTCTATCCATTCTCCCGCCGCAGTCGCGGTGACTGCCCAGCCGTTGGTTGAGAGTGTGCGAATGTCAAGGTCGCCGGAACGACGAAAAGCGGCGCCTGAATTTCCCGGGGTTGTGTCGAAATAATTATCCGCCCCTTCCGCTTCAAGCCGCAATGTTTCAGTCCGATAATCCGTGTAACGGCGGACTATATTGATGTATTGACTCGGAAAATCGTAGCGCGGCGAAGTGGCGCAGCGATAGTAACCCGCCCATTCACGGACATCGTTCCAGCCTTCCAGCACCGTCAGTTGTGATTTCGCCGCATAGTCGGCCTCAAGGCCGCTGATGAGCGTGTCGCCATTCGTTCCAGTGCCGTTGATATTGTTATGGGGAATGATCTGTGATGGATTTTGATAATTGCTGTTTGAAGGATCGAAGTAATTCGGGTTTATGAATCCAGGAACCGTCGTGGAACAGGTGAAACCATTAAATTTATTTGTCGTATAGGAAGTCGAGGGCGGCCCGAACCAGTTATTCACCCCGATGACGTCAGGCTGGTTCACGGAGGTTGGATCAGCCGAACTTGCCCATGCGCCGTCAATGATAAATCCGGGTCGCACCCCATAACTTGCTTGAAATGAATCCGCGACGACTTGAAGCATTTTTGAGGCGTTGCCTGCTTGATGGGAAAACCCCGAATTGATGGACCACCATTGGATTACCGGACGACCATTGACCTTGAACCAGTATTGACTTGGCACTGTGTCGAACCATGGCTTGACGGCGCGCAACCAGAATACCTGGTTCCAAGCATCGGTCACCGACATATCCGCCAGATTGGTTCCCGCAATCCCATAGTAGCTGGTATAAATATATTGAAGCGACGGCGAATCAATGAAGCAGGCCAGCTTGAATATGTTGGTGACGTTGGCGCGCGTCATGGCGCCGACCATCTGCGTCAACTGCCGAGGGTTCATGTTCCCGCTGACTTCCGTCGAATTGGTGGTAAGCGTGCCGCGACTTGCGAACATGATGACGGGAAGCCGCGCCTGTAGTTCTTCCGCAACGAGATTATCCCACCATGCTGTAGTGTCGGTATCAAACGGATAATACAGCGGAGCATCGTAATAGACGGTTGTGCCGTTCACGACATTTGAAACCGCCTGGCTGTCATCCGGATAAACGTAGGCCGTGAGGCTGCTGATCATTGGCAGATTATCCGTAACCACAGGCTTCAGGGCCACATCCGACGACGGCACAGAGGCATGGGAACTCGAGGCAGAAACGCCAGCCAGCATTATTAAGATTCCGAAGATGATGCCACAACGCCTCGATTGAACCATTAATCGGAAAGCCGATGCGAAAACTGGAATCATCCGCTTAAAATATCAGATTTCCCAGTTTTGCCAACTGCTCTTTTCAATTTCGAAGCAGGAAGAAACTATTTTACCTTTCCCGCCGCGCCCAATTGTCGGCTTCCAAAATTTGTGCAAGCGCCGGATGCGAAATAACTTTGTGCGCGTCCATCGTGCGGCTGACAATTTCAGTGATTTGTGGAAAATTTATTTTGCGGTTCACAAATGCTTCGACCGCCACTTCGTTCGCCGCGTTCAAAACGGCAGGCAATGTGCCGCCGACCTCCCCTGCCCGTCGCGCGAGCGCGATGGACGGAAAACGCTCCACATCTGGCTCCTCAAATGTCAGCGTGCCGAGCTTGGGGAAATTCGTCTGCACGCGATCGCTCGCGGCGCGGCCGGGATAGGTCAGCGCGTATTGAATCGGCAGGCACATGTCTGGCGTGGACAACTGCGCGATGAGCGAGCCGTCCACAAACTCCACCATCGAATGCACGATGCTTTGCGGATGCACGACCACGCCGACGCGCGCCATCTCGATGTCGAACAGCCAACGCGCCTCGATCATTTCCAGCCCCTTGTTGAACAGCGTCGCCGAATCAATCGTGATTTTTTTGCCCATGATCCACGACGGATGCTTGAGAGCGCGTTCGACGGTGATTTCGGAAAATTTTTCCTTCGGCCAAATTGTTTTGTCTCGAAACGGCCCGCCGCTCGCGGTCAAAATCAATTTACGGACGGACGAACCCGGTTTTCCGTCGAGGCATTG
The DNA here is from genome assembly GCA_036268155.1 of Verrucomicrobiia bacterium. Classification (GTDB taxonomy): domain Bacteria; phylum Verrucomicrobiota; class Verrucomicrobiia; order Limisphaerales; family UBA11358; genus UBA11358. Next base: position 10,405 of record DATAUQ010000034.1, read on the forward strand.
AAAAATCGCAGAATGCTCGCTGTCCACGGCCAAAACTTTTACACCATGCTTGCGCGCTTCGTTCATCACGATTTCTCCGGCCATGACGAGGATTTCTTTCGACGCGACGGCGATGTCCTTGCCCGCGCGGATTGCCGCGAGCGCGGGCTGCAAACCCGCCGTGCCGACAATCGCGATCAGAACAATGTCAGCAGCCGGGAGCGTGGCAAGTTTGAGCAAGCCTTCGTTGCCGCAGAAAACTTGAGTTGAAGTGCCGAGCGCATTTTGAAGTTCTCTGGCTTTCGCGGGATTGAAAATTGAAATCGCGGCAGGCTTGTGTTTGCGGGTTTGTTCGAGCAGCAGTTCGGAATTATTTCCGGCGGCGAGGCCGAGCAGGCGGATTTGATCCGGCAAATCTTCAGCGACTTTCACAGTGCTGGTGCCGATGCTGCCGGTGCTGCCGAGAAGGACGACGTTTTTCATTTTGCACCAAAAAATCCAAATAATTTATGCTTCACAAACACTTTTCTTATAACTTCAAGTTCCTCACTCCAGAATGGCGGTTTGGAACCTATCCAGTAACGAGTATTGTCACCAAATGGTTCCCAAGCTACAAATTTCTGCCCGCGAATATCAAATTCACAGAATTCGTCTTCGCCTTTGAAAAAAGAACGAAATCCTGGAGCCTTGATAATTCGCGTTCCGGGAATTGACCGAACTAATTTGCACAGCCTCCTTCTGCCTAATAACGCGCTAATTTCAAACGCAGATATTCGCCCTTCTTTGTCGAGCTGATCGTAAACCTTCATTTCAATTCAAACTGTGCGTCAAAATGTGCCGCAGATACAAATACATGATGGGCGCATTAAACAAGAGGCTGTCCAGCAAGTCGAGGATGCCGCCGATGCCGGGGAAAAAATTGCCGGAATCTTTCATGCCCGCCTCGCGTTTGAAGAGCGATTCAATCAAATCGCCGATGACGGCAGTCGAACTCAACACGATGCCGAGGATGATCGCGTGCAGCGAATTCATCCCATACATATGCGCGCCAAAAAAATGCACGAATGCGAGGCTCGCGCCGGTCGAGACCACAATCGCGCCGCCGAAACCTTCCCACGTTTTGCCGGGGCTGATGCGCGGGATCATCTTGTGCCTGCCGATGAGCGAGCCGACGGCATACGCGCCCATGTCGCTGAACTTGGTGACGAGGATGAAGTAGAGCAGAAAATATTTTCCTTCGACGCCGGGGAAGAAATTGATTTTTTGGACGAAGTTCAGCAACCACGGCACATACATCAGGCCGAACAGCGTCACGGAGATTGTGAGAATTCCGGTCGTGTTGACTTTGGAAACGAACTGCCGCACGCACAAACCGAGGACAAACAAAATCAAAAAACCGGTTTCAAAATCATTCGCGCGCGCGGGCGAATCGTTGAGGCCGAGATGCCCGGTCAGATGCAAAAAAGTCCCGGCCATCATCAGCACACCGCCGATGAGTCCGCACCACTTGAAGCAGGCGAGTCCGCGTTTTTCCGCGAGTCCGTAAAATTCCGCCAGCCCGGTCGCCGCGAGAAAAATCAAAAGCAGGATGCACACGCCGTCGGAAACCCAGCGGTGGCTGGAAAACAGCGCGGCGATTATTACGGTCCAGAGAATCACCGTGGTGATCAACCGGCGGAAAAAGATTTTCCCCTTCGAGGGCGTCTGGGCGGCAACGGCGTCGGACATTCGCGCGAAGCTAGCAGGCGCGGCGGCGGTTGCCAATTCTCAATTGCCGTGGAATTCAATTATCGGTTGCGTGGCGCAAAATTTTCTGACAATCCTATGCGTGTCCGCGAATGGTTGGGGTCTTAGCTCAGTTGGTAGAGCGTCTCGTTCGCAATGAGAAGGTCGGGAGTTCGAGCCTCCCAGGCTCCACCAGCCTTCGCTTGAACGCAGTGAAAGCGAAGGCTGCCGCGCCGAAGTGCAGTAGCCGGCAAGGAAAAATGAGATTCTTCCACGTCCATATTCTTCAATAGGGAATAAAAACCAACAATGCAATCACGCCACTTTGAAGCCATCATTTTTTCCGCGAAGGCCGCCGTTGCCGCCGTCATTGCAGCGCTGTGTTACAAATTTTTTCAATTGCCCGGCGCGCCGTGGGTGGCGGCGGTTTCCGCCGTGCTGGTGACGCAGCCCGACCTTCATTCCTCATTTCAGGCGTCGTTCATGCGCGTCGTCGCCAACCTCGCGGGCGCGTTTGGCGGCGCGCTATTGCTGGCCGCCATCGGGCAGCCGATCACGGCCATGGCCATCGGCGTCATGCTCACCGGGCTGGCGTGCTATCTTTTGAAACAGGACGACGCTCTGCGCCCCGCATTTGTGGCGGTCATCATCGTGACGCTCATCGGCGGTGGCAACGAATGGCACAGTTCGCGTGACCGCGTCGCCGGCGTCGTAATCGGTTGCGTGTGCGCGCTGGTCATGGGATTTTTGTTCGACAAAATTTCCAATCTCGGCAAATTACGTTCAAAGGAGCGGTCAAAAAAATCCAATCAATCGGAATAATTTTTTACCATGAAATCACCGTTGAAAAATAAATGGGTTTTGATCACCGGCGCGTCGAGCGGGTTTGGCGCGGCGGCGGCAATTGCGTTTGGCGCGCAAGGCGCAAAACTGCTGCTCGGCGCGCGGCGCATTGATCGCTTGAAAAAAGTCGCGGCGCAGGCAAAAAAATCCGGCGCGGCGGCAGCGCATTTTCATGAACTCGACGTTTCAAAAACTGTGAGCGTCGGAGAATTTATTTTATGGGCGAAAAAATTAGTCCAGAGTCCAAAATCCAAACTCGGAAATCTCCACGTCCTCATCAATAACGCCGGTGGCGCGCATGGTGTGGATACGATTGCCGAAGGCAAGGACGCGGATTGGGAGGCGATGATGCAGTCGAACGTGCTTGGCGTTTTGCGCGTGACGCGCGCGGCGCTGCCGCTCATCCCGCGCGATGCGGGCGCGAGCATCATCAACATCGGCTCGGTCGCGGGCCACGCGGTTTATGAAGGCGGCGCGGTTTATTGCGCGGCGAAGGCGGGCGAGTTGCAGATCACCCGCGCGTTGCGGCTCGAATTATTCGGCACAGGCATCCGCGTCAGCACCGTTGATCCGGGACTGGCGGAAACGGAATTTTCCATCGTGCGTTTCAAAGGCGACGCGACGAAGGCAAAAAAAGTTTATGAAGGAACGAATCCGTTGACCGCAGAAGACATCGCGGAAATTCTGGTCTGGGTCGCGAACCGTCCGTCGCACGTCAATATTGATGAGATTATCGTCAAGCCCGTTGACCAGGCGGCGATCGGGAAAGTTTATCGGCGCCCGTCAAAATAATTTTCAAATTCCCCGGTTCGCGCGCCAGAGCAGCACGACGCCGACGGCCTGGAAAATAAAATTCGGCAGCCACACAATCAGGTGCGGCGCGAATTCAGGTCGCGCGGACAGCGATTCGCCCGTCAAAATAAAGCAGTAATAAATCAGCACGAGGCCGAGCGCGATGGCCACGCCGATGTTGGTCTCGCGCCGGTGGACGCGGATGCCAAGCGGAATCCCGACGAGCGTGAATCCGAAGCACGCGAACGAAAAGGCGATCTGCCGGTTCATTTCGACGCGGATGGGTTCGGTCAAATCCTTTCGCTGTTTTCTGGCGTCGTTCAATTGCGCGCGCAATTGGATTGAATTCGTGGCGGCGGGCGGCGGCAGGCTTAATTTTTTTTCCAGATCCGCCATTTCGTCGCGCAATTGCCAGAAGGTCATGTCGCTGATTCTTGGCTTGAAAACCCGGTTGGTGCCGGTGTTCATGCTCAATGGATAAATCAATTCCGGCGTGGAACCGATGGAGACCTGCGGGCCGGTGGTCACGCTGCGCGCGTCGAACAGATGCAAAATAAGTTGCTTGTTCGGCGCGTCCACTTCGATGCGGCCGCGCGGCGCACGCACGGTGACGCTGACGTTAGTTTCATTTTCGAGTTTGAAAACCATCACGTCTTGCAGATTGCCGTTGTCATTTTTTCCCGTGTAAAAAATATAGCCGGGGAAATCACGGATGAACTGGCCTTCCGGCAGTTGCACGTTCAACAATTCACCTTTTAATTTGAAGAACAGATTGACGTATTCGACGCGGCATAGCGGGCCAAGTTCCATGTTGATCCACGCGCTGATGCCGCAGCACAGCAAACTTAAAAGCAAAACCGGCGTGATGAGCGATAACAGGCTGATGCCGCTGGCGCGCACGGCTGTAAGTTCCTGATCCGCGCTGAAACGGCCGAAGACGAGGAGCATCGCCGTAAGCAAACCCATCGGCAGCGCGAAGACCCAGACGAACGGGATCAGCAGGCCGATGGCCTCAAGCACGCTGTCCAGGTGCGCGTGGCCGCTGACGAGCATGGGCAGGATTTCCTTGAGCACGTTGCCGATGAGCAGCACGAACGTGAACACCGCCACCGTCAGGAACAGCGAGGCGAGCACCTGGCGGGTCAGATAATTGTGCAATGTTTTCACGGCGTAATTTGATGCGTTGGCGCGGACACGTTTAATGGAATTTGACCGCAAAGTCCACTTGGGATTCAGATTTCAGACGGTAAAAATTTTGTCCGGCGGAAACGAGCAGCGAAATCTCCGGCCAATTACGCTTGCCAAATGCGTGCGCTTTCTTACATTGTCCGGCCACTTTTCAAATTATGCACTGGAACACATTTTTGGCGCAGGCCGCCACGACCGCCGCCGGCTCAACAACACCATCGCAACCG
>DATAUQ010000035.1:0-4747 GCA_036268155.1 Verrucomicrobiia bacterium
TTGGAGCTGGATTCAGTTTCGTCTGGCATGATTTTTAAATTTATCCGGCGACTGCGTCTTCAGGTTTTGCGGGCAAAAGCGAAATGCCCAGTTGGGCGCACGCCGCGCGCATTCGGCGATCCGTCGCCGCCAGCGCGCCGTTCTGATGCAAATCGCAGGTCGCAACGTGCAGCGCGTCCAGCGTCCGCAGCGGGATGCGCGGATGGCACGCGAGCTGGACCGCCCGCGCCCGCTCCAGCACTTTGCGGTTCAATTGGCGGAGCACAATGACTTCGTCTTCAACCATCGAAAGAAATTTTTCCAGCGCGCGGATGCGCTCCGCCTGGATAATTTCGTTCTGGCGCTCTTTGAAAAGCAGCGCCCCGCAAACTTCTGACAGGGCAAGCTCCGAAGTTTCGAAGCGATGCCCCGTCAGATTTTTTTCAAACCACGCGCTGTCGTGTTCCCGCACGAGCAGCTTCACGATGATGGCCGAGTCCAGATACATCACCATTCGCCGCGCGTCCAGTTCATCGCCTCATCCGCCGATCCCCCATGAACCGGTTGCTTCATCAGGTAGGCGCCCATGCCTTGAAACACTTTGCCCTGCTCACGCGACCCGGCTTTGATCAATTTGGCTTTCGGTTCGCCGTCGCTGGTGATGGTGATCTCGCGACCTCCCGCCACCAATTCCAGCAGCGCCGACAAATGCGCCTTGGCCGCGCGCACGCTGATGATCGGGCCGACGCCGGGCATGGTGGCGACTTCGCGCATGACCATTGGCCCGGATGATTCCGGCGTCATCTTCAGCGCCGGTTTGCGTTGTTTGTATAAAGGCAACTTCATTTTCATGCCTTCAGTGTAGTCACGAGTGACTACACTGTCAAATCTTTTTTACACATCCAGGTTGCGCACGTTGAGCGCGTTGTCCTGGATGAACTGGCGGCGCGGCTCGACTTCGTCGCCCATGAGCCGCACAAACATTTCCTCGGCCTCGACGGCGTCGGTGAGTTCGATGCGCAATAATTTGCGTTTGACCGGATTCATCGTCGTTTCAAAAAGCTCCTTCGCGTCCATTTCGCCGAGACCCTTGAAGCGCGTCATCTGGATGCCTTTTTTGCCGACGGCTTTCACGGCGTTCAGAATTTCCGGGATTGAAAACAGCGGCGTTACGGTCGCGCGTTCGCCTTCGCCTTCGACAATTTCAAACAGCGGCTGGTCCTGCGCGGAATAGTGATCCACTTGCAAACCTTTCTTGGAAAGTTTGCCCATCAATTCCGCCACCGCCTTGCTTTCGTGATGCAGGTCGGCATAAATCGCGCGCCGCGTCGGGCCGTCCTTTTTCCGCAACTCGGTGTCGCCATTGAAAAGATCAGCGTTGGCGGTCTTGAATTTCTCCAGCTCATCGCTCGTGATAAAATAATGCACGGTCTCGTCGTTGCCTTCGCGCACCTTCACCAGGTGCGACGGATAATCGCCACCGCGCGAACATTTCGCTACGTAATCGCCAAAGTCGCCGCCCTGCCGCCGCACATACGCCGTGTGTTTGTCGAGCGATTCAAGCAATTGCAGTATTTCCTCCAGTTGCTTTTGCGTGAATTCTTTTCCGTCAACCAGGCTTTTCAACTTCACTTCTTCCGTGCCGTTTTGGACTAGAATCCGATTCAACTGCGCATCATCGTCAATGTAATCAGTCTTTTTCTTGCGCGTGATTGAATAAAGCGGCGGCTGCGCGATGTAGACGTAGCCGTCGCGGATCAGTCGCGGCATTTGTCGGTAAAAAAACGTGAGCAGCAGCGTGCGGATGTGCGAGCCGTCCACGTCGGCATCCGTCATGATGATGATTTTGTGATAGCGCAACTTGGTCAGATCGAACGCACCTTCGCCCTCGCCGTCGCCGATGCCCGTCCCGATGGCCGTGATCATCGTGCGGATTTCGGTGTTCTGCAAAACCTTGTCGAGCCGAGCTTTTTCGACGTTGATCAATTTTCCGCGCAACGGAAGAATCGCCTGGAATTTCCGGTCGCGTCCTTGCTTCGCCGAACCGCCGGCGGAATCACCCTCGACAATGTAAAGTTCCGTGTTCGCCGGATCGCGGTCGGAACAATCCGCCAACTTACCGGGCAAACCGCCGCCTGTCAGTGCACTTTTGCGAACAGCCTCGCGCGCTTTACGCGCGGCTTCGCGCGCACGCGCGGCATTGAGAGATTTATCAATGATTTTTTTTGCGACGGGCGGATTGGCGTCGAAGTAAGTCATCAATCCTTCGTAAGTCACCGAACCCGTGATGCGCTCAACTTCCGGCGAAAGCAGTTTTACCTTCGTCTGCGATTCAAATTTCGGATCGCTGTGTTTCACCGAAATCACCGCCGTCAAGCCTTCGCGCACGTCGTCGCCGGTGATTTGCGGGTCTTTTTCCTTCAGCAATTCATTGGATTTTGCATATTGATTAATCGCGCGCGTGACGGCGCTGCGAAAGCCGCTCAAATGCGTTCCGCCGTCGGGATTGTGAACCGTGTTGGTGTAGCACAACACTTGGTCGTTATAGCTGTCATTGTATTGCAGCACGACCTCGACATGGACTTCGATCTCTTTGTCGTCCAATTTCTCCTTCGTCTCCTTGAGAAACGAAATTGGTTTCGGATGCAACGGTTCCTTGCTCTTGTTGAGCTGTCGGACGAACTGCTCAACGCCGTCCCGATAAAAGAAAACTTCGGGCTTCGCGTCGGGCTGGCGTTCATCCAGAAAAGTGATTTCCAGGCCCGAATTCAAAAACGCCAGCTCGCGCAACCGCTGCGAAATGATGGCCGCCTTGAACTCGATCGTGTCGCGGAAAATTTCCGTGTCGGGCATGAACGTGATGAGCGTGCCGGTATGTTTCGATTTGCCGATGACGTGAAGTTTCTGGATCGTCTTGCCACGCTCGAATTCCATGTGATGCACTTCGCCGTCGCGCGACACTTCAACTTCAAACCATTCGCTTACCGCGTTCACGCACTTCGCACCGACGCCGTGCGTGCCGCCGGAAAATTTATACCCGCCCTGGCCGTATTTGCCGCCGGAATGCAACGTCGTCAAAACCATCTCGACGCCGGGAATTTTATATTGAGGATGGATGTCCACCGGAATGCCGCGCCCGTTGTCGCGGACGGAGAGCGAACCATCCACATGGATCGTCACCTCGATCTTGTCGCAATGACCGGCCAGATGTTCGTCCACGGAATTGTCCAAAACCTCCGACACACAATGATGCAGCGCGCGTTCGTCCGTGCCGCCGATATACATGCCCGGCTTCTTGCGCACGGCCTCGAGGCCTTCCAATTTTCCGAGTTGCGCCGAGCCATAACTGGCCTTGATTGCGCCCGCAGAAACATTTTTTTCTTCAGATGAATCAGAATTTTTCGCCATAAAATTGAGTCGCGCCAGCCACGAAAATTGGTGCTGACAAGCGTCCCAAAATAATAAAAAAATCGGCGGCTTTTCACAATGATTATTTAAGGTTTTTTTGCCTCAAAAACACCATTAGTTGTGGCTGATTTTCCTTGCCAACCAAACATATTGTGCTTCTTGAATTCCAACAGGAAGATGCTTTTGGCTCAAAATCCAACTCGCTTTTTCGCCGCGCGAACTTTATTTTCCTCCGATGGATTTGACTGAAAGTTTTTTGAAACACCCGGACCAATTTGTCCGCCGGCACATCGGGCCGAACGCCGACGAGACCAGCAAGATGCTCGAGTTCCTCGACCACAAAAATTTGGACGAACTTGTTGACGCCGCCGTTCCAAAAAAAATCCGGCTCGGCCACAAACTGAATCTTCCCGCCGCGCGCAACGAATTTGACGCGCTCGCAGAAATAAAAAAAATCTCGTCCGAGAACAAAGTTTTCCGCTCATTCATCGGCCTGGGTTATTACGACACCATCACGCCGCCGGTCATCCAGCGCAGCGTGCTGGAAAATCCCGGCTGGTATACGCAATACACGCCGTATCAAGCCGAGATTTCCCAAGGCCGGCTCGAAGCGCTGCTGAATTTCCAGACGATGGCCAGCGAACTCACCGGCCTCGACCTCGCCAACGCCTCGATGCTCGACGAAGCCACCGCCGCCGCCGAAGCCATGACCATGTCGCTGCGTTTGCGCGATGGCCGGAATACTTTCTTTGTCTCCGAAGCCTGCCATCCGCAAACCATCGAAGTTGTCCGCAGTCGCGCTCACGCATTGAAGATTGAAGTGGTCATCGGCAATCACGAAACCTTTGCGTTCAACGACCAGGTCTTCGGCGCACTCGTGCAATACCCCGATACGTTCGGTGCGATTCACGATTTCACACCATTCACCGAAAAAGCGCACGCCGCTGGCGCGATGGTCACCGTCGCGACGGATTTGCTGGCGCTCACGCTCATCAAGCCGCCGGGCGAATTCGGCGCAGACATCGCCGTCGGCAGCGCGCAACGCTTCGGTGTGCCGCTCGGCTACGGCGGACCGCACGCGGCGTTCTTCGCCACGCGCGACGAATTCAAACGCCAGATGCCCGGCCGTATCGTCGGTGTGTCCAAAGATTCGCGCGGCAAACCCGCCTTGCGCCTCGCGCTCGGCACGCGCGAGCAGCACATCCGCCGCGAAAAGGCGACGAGCAACATCTGCACCGCGCAGGCGTTGCTCGCGAACATGGCGTCGCTTTATGCGTGCTATCACGGGCCGAAAGGATTGAAACAAATCGCGCAGCGGGTTCATGCGCTAACGCAAATCCTGGCGACTGGCCTGACGAAA
>DATAUQ010000036.1:0-44296 GCA_036268155.1 Verrucomicrobiia bacterium
CGTTGCGCCTACAATCGCCTTCCAACAAGCCGCAAGAAGTCCGTAAAAAATCGCCTCAAATCGCGTTAATACCAATGCCGATTTACGTTTTCCAGTTCAAAGTGAAGCCGATGATCGGCTATCATCTGACTGTCAAACACGGTTATGCTGGCGTTTATGTGCGAGCCGATGAATTGGAAGAATCAAAAAGAAAGGCGAGAGAATATACTGCAAGTTATCACTGGATTATTTCCGAAGTGGTAATAGATGGGTTCGAGTATAATCCAGAGCTTCACGGTCTTCAGCATGAAGCTGTAGAATTATATCGCCTTGCCCAACAAAATGGCGCTTCGATTGGGATTGCCGCTGTCGGATTCGCGCCCGACGGTTCGGGAATAAAGAGTTAGATTTCACAACAATAGCGGAAAGTCAAATTCACCAATCACTTGCAACAATGCACTTACGTTTTGTGCATAATCCCAATAGTTTTCCCATCCTCATTTAAAAAAAGAAACCATGCAGGCGTTTGAATTTTCTTTCGCGCAGGGTTTTGATTTGTTAGAATAGGCGTGTGCACCAAAAATTTTGGACGATTTTCGCGCTCTGCTTTTGCGGGCTGCTGGTCGCTGTGCGCGCCGATACGTTTGCCCTGACCGACGGCACATCGCTGACCGGCGACATCGTCAAGTCCAGCGACACCGGCCTGATGCTGCATCTGCCCGACGACACTTATACCAATCTGCTGTGGACAAAACTTTCGCAGGACGCGTTGAAGGAACTGTCGAAAAATCCAAAAATCAAACCGCTCGTCGAGCCGTTCATCGAAATTCCGATGTCGGAACGTCCGAAAAAGCCGGAGGTTGAAATCCAGGACGTGACCCGGCTGGAATTGCCGCCGAAACAATCACTGCTCGGCGCGCTGGCTTCGTCTTCAGTCGGATTGCTCGCGCTGCTGTTGATTTACGCGGCGAACATTTACGCGGGTTTTGAAATCGCCGTTTTCCGCGCGCGGCCAAAGGCGCTGGTTATGGGCTTGGCGGCGGTGCTGCCGGTTTTGGGGCCGATTATTTTTCTCGCCATGCCGATGTATGTTGAACCGGCTCCGGTCGAAATTCAGGCCGAAGCCGATCCCACAATCTTTGCGGCGGCGGGGCAACCGGCTGTTTCGGAGGAGATTCAAATCGCTGCAATGTCATCGCAAACCCCGTCGGCAACGCAGGCTGCCGGCCAGATTTTCCAGCGCGGGCAGTTCACTTTCAACCGCCGGTTTTTCGAGACAAAATTCCCGGGCTTTTTCGGCGCGGAACGGGGCGCGGCGGACCGAAATAATACATTGATCGTGAAATCCACCGCCGGCCAGTTCGTCGTCGAACGCATCACGCGGATCGCCGCCAGCGACGTGCATCTGGAAGTCGCGCTCGGCGAAGTGCGTCAGGAAGTCCTGGTGCCGTTCGCCGACATCCAGGAAATCCAACTCAAACCCAAAGACGCTTGAAATACCGCAGCATCCTCATGTTTGGCGCACCCGGTTCCGGCAAGGGCACGCATGGAAAAATTCTTGGCGCCATTCCGGGCTACATCCATTGCAGTTGCGGCGAGGTGTTCCGCAGCTTGCGTCCTGAAACACCGCTGGGAAAAATATTTGTCGAATATTCCAGTCGCGGCCAGCTTGTGCCCGACGAGCCGACCATCGAACTCTGGCAGCGATACGCGCACGGTCTCACCGCCAGCGCGCGCTTCCATCCTAAACGCGACACGCTCGTGCTCGATGGCATCCCGCGCAACGTGCATCAGGCGGAAATGCTCGATAAATTTCTCAATGTCGTCGGGGTCTTTTATATGTGCAGCGGCAATGTTGAAAACCTCGTCGCACGCCTCCAGCGCCGCGCGCTCAAGGACAATCGGCTTGACGACGCGAATCTCGACGTGATCCGCGCCCGATTGAAGACTTACGAAAAGGAGACCAAGCCGGTGCTGAATTTCTATGGCAAGAAAATCGTCCACAAAATCAACACTGACGGCACGCCGCCACAAACCTTCCTCAAAGTCCTCCGTCACATCGTCAAACTCGGCTGAATTGAATTTATGGTTTACAATTGATGATTTATGATTTGCCCGACATTTTGCGCGCGGCAAAAATCATCAATCGTAAATCATAAATGAGCATTGTTTTCATGGGAACAGCGGAATTGTCCTGCGCCAGTCTGGAAAAGCTGGCGTCTGGTTCTCAATTCCAGATCGCCGCCGTCGTCACGCAGCCGGACAAGCCCAAAGGCCGCGAAATGAAATTGCAATTTTCGCCGGTGAAAATTCTGGCGGAGAAATTAAGATTGCCAATTTTGCAGCCTGTGAAAGCGCGCGACGAAAAATTCATTTCGCAATTGCGCGAATTGAAGTCGGATTTGATTGTCGTCGTCGCCTACGGGCAAATTCTGCCGCAATCCATTTTGGATTTGCCGAAGTTCGGCTGCCTGAACGTCCACACGTCGCTGCTGCCGAAATTTCGCGGTGCATCGCCGATTCAATCGGCGATTCTCAACGGCGAAACCGAAACCGGCGTGACGATCATGAAAATGGACGCGGGCTTGGATACCGGCGGAATCATTTCGCAAACGCGCACGCCGATTTTGCCCGAAGACAATTCACAAACGCTCCACGACCGCCTCGCGCAAATCGGCGCGGAACTTTTGGTTGAAACGATTCCAGATTACGTCTCTGGAAAGATTTTGCCAAAACCGCAGCCAGCCGAAGGCGCAAGCTATGCGGCGAAAATTAAAAAAGAGGACGGCAAAATTGACTGGAACGAACCGGCGGAAAAGATTTTGACCCGGCTGCGCGCGTTCACGCCGTGGCCGGGCGCGTTCACTTTTTTGCCGGATTCGGTGGGGCGAGCGTCCCCGCGAGCCGAAATTGAAGATTCAAAATCGGAACGGCTCGCGGGGACGCTCGCCCCACCGAAAAAGCCGTTGCTGAAAATCTGGAAAGCGGAAGTTGCTGGAAAATCCGGCGGAGCAGGGGAGATTTTATCGGCGGACAAAAATGGAATTGTTGTCGCTTGCGGAAAAAATGCGCTGCGGATTCTGGAATTGCAGCGCGAAGGTGGCAAACATTTAACGGTGGAACAATTTCTTGCGGGATTTCCGTTAAGGGCTGGCGAAAAATTTGAATAGCTTTGCTATGCGTTTGGAGTCGGATTTTTCGCGCCGGTGTGGCGGATGTCCTGTGCTTCGCACAGATAGACGACATCCTCGGCCACGTTTGTTGCATGGTCAGCGATGCGTTCAAGGCTTTTGGCGGCGACCATCCAGTGCAGGCAGCGGGCGATGGTTTCGGGATTTTCCTCCATGTGCTGCACAAGAACGGCGTGAATTTGTTTATTCAACGCGTCCACTTCCTTGTCGCGCGGGATAATGGCGCGGGCGGCGGCGGAATCCCGGTTCACAAACGCGTCGAGCGAAGCCTTGAGCATTTCGAGCGCGAGGCCGGCCATGCGCGGGAGTTCGAGGTTGATTTTGATCGGCGGTTCCTGTGCAAGATCGCGCGCGCGTTTGGCGATTTTCGTGGCTTCATCGCCGATGCGTTCGAGGTTCTGGGAAATTTTCATGGCGACGGTGACGAGACGCAGATTGGTCGCCAGCGGCGCTTTCGTCAAAAGCTGGATGACGAGGTCGTCAATCTCTACTTCAAACTGGTCAATGACGCGGTCGTCTTCCTTCACGCGCAACGCGAGGTCGAGGTCGCGCTGGACGAGCGCCTGCACGGACTGGTTGACAGCGGTTTCGGCGTGGCTCGCCATCGTGAGCAGTTTTTGCTTCAGCGAGTCCAGTCCGGTTTCAAAATGATTTTCCATAAATTGAAATCAAAGTAGTTCAACCAAACCGGCCTGTCACATAATCTTCCGTTTGTTTTTTGGCCGGACTGGTGAAAATTTTTGGCGTGGCATCAAATTCAACCAGTTCGCCCAGATAAAAAAACGCCGTGAAATCCGAGACGCGCGCGGCCTGCTGCATATTATGCGTGACGATGACGATGGTGTAATCTTTTTTCAATTGCAGGACCAAGTCTTCGATTTTTGCCGTCGCGAGCGGATCGAGCGCGGACGCCGGTTCGTCCATCAGCAACACTTCCGGCTGCACGGCGAGAGCGCGCGCGATGCAAAGCCGTTGCTGCTGGCCACCGGATAAACTGATGGCGGGCGCGTGCAGGCGGTCTTTGACTTCGTCCCAAAGTGCGGACATCCGCAAAGATTGCTCGGTGCGCTCGTTGAGGATTTTTCGGTCGCGCACGCCGTTGAGCCGCAAGCCGACGGTGACGTTTTCGGAAATGGACATGGTCGGAAACGGGTTTGATTTTTGAAAAACCATTCCCACGCGACGGCGCACGATGACGGGTTCAATGTTACGCGCGTAAATGTCGTCGCCGAACAAGCGGATGTCGCCGGTCATGCGCGCTTCGGGCACGAGTTCGTGCATCCGGTTGAGCGCGCGCAGAAAAGTGGATTTGCCGCAGCCACTCGGCCCGATGATGGCGGTGACGGCCTTGGCCGCGATATCAATCGAAACGCTTTTAAGCACCTGGTTTTCGCCGAAAAAAACGCAGAGATCGCGCGCGGTCAGCGCCGTGTTTGAATTGGTGGCAGCAGTAGGCATGAAATTTTATTTGGTTCGCCGGCCAAAACGGTCGCGCGTAAAAAAGCGCACGCCGATATTGATGAACAGCACAAGCAAAAGCAAAACAAGCGCGCCTGCCCACGCCTGCCGGTGCCAGTCGTCGTATGGCGAAATGGCGTAATTAAAAATTTGCAGCGGCAATGCGGCGATGGGTTCCGTAAGTTTGTGCGCCCAATAACGGTTGCCGAACGCGGTGAACAGCAGCGGCGCGGTTTCGCCTGCGACGCGCGCGAGCGCGAGCAAAACGCCGGTGACGATTCCCTTCATCGCGGTGCGCAGGACGATTTGCACGATGGTTTTCCATTGGGAAATTCCCAGCGCGAGCGCGGCCTCACGGTAGCCGCCGGGCACGAGTTGCAAAACTTCCTCGGTCGTGCGCATGACGAGCGGAATCATCATCAAACCTAAAACCACGCCGCCTGCCAACGCGGAAAATCCGTGCATCGGGACAACCATCAGCGCATAAACGACGATGCCCCAAGTGATGGAAGGCACGCCATTCAAAATGTCGGCGGCGAAACGAATCCACCAATTTAATTTTGACGTGCCGTATTCGGAAAGGAAAACGCCGCCGAGCACGCCCACCGGCACGCCGATCACGGCGGCCTGGCCGAGCAAAATAAATGTTCCGGCGATCGCGTTGCCCATGCCGCCCCCGGATTCGCCGACGGCTTTGGGCAGTTGCGTAAAAAATGCCAGATTGATTGAGCTGAAACCGAGTTTGATGAGGTGATAAAAAACCAGCACCAGCGGCGTGACGACAAGAATGGCGCAGACAAACGTGCTGACTTGCATCAGCACGCTTTTGAATTGTCGCCAGTTGTGGTTGGGTGCGGTCATGGAAGTGACGAGTGACGAGTGACGAGTGACAAGCGCGCTGAAATTGAACTGTCTTTCGCAGATTCAATCGTAAATCGTAAATCGTAAATCATAAATTTTTAGTGCTGCGGTTTCACGCCCGGTCCGGCAAAAGTTTTCAACAACAGTTGCGCGGCGGCGTTCACGATGATGGTGACGCCGAGCAGCACGAGGCCGATCTCAAACAGCGCGCTCAAATAAGTGTCGCCGGTCGCCTCGCTGAATTCGTTGGCGATGACGCTGGCGAGCGTGTAGCCGGGCGCAAAAAGTGATTTGACGATCTGTGGTGAATTGCCGATGACCATCGTGACGGCCATCGTTTCGCCGAGCGCGCGGCCAAGGCCGAGAATCACCGCGCCGAACAATCCTTTTTTCGCGTAACTTAAAACGGCGATGCGCGTGACTTCCCAGCGCGTCGCGCCGAGCGCGTAGGCGGCCTCGCGTTGCAGACCGGGAACGGAGCGCAAAATTTCGCGAGAGACGGACGTGATGATTGGAATAATCATTATCGCGACGATGATTCCGCCGGCCATCATGCTGACTCCGTAAATCGGGCCTTTGAAAATCGGCAGGAAGCCGAGATATTTTTGCAGCAGCGGAAAAAAGTGGTCGCGCAAAAACGGCACCATCACGAAAATTCCCCACAAACCAAGGATCACGCTCGGCACGGCGGCGAGCAATTCGATGAACATGATGAGCGGCTGGCGCAGCCATTGCGGCGCGAGTTCGGTGAGATAAACGGCCGTGGCGATGCTGATGGGCACGGCGATGACAAGCGCGATGGCGGACGAAACGAGTGTGCCGAAAATGAACGGCAGCGCGCCGAATTCGTCATTGACCGGATCCCAGTTGCTGCTGACGAGAAAGTGCCAGCCGAATTTTTGCAGCGAGAGTTTTGAACCGACGGCGAGTTCATAGCCGATGAGCGCGATCAAAACAAAAATGGACAGCGCCATGAGCAGCGTCAGCCATTTGAACGCGCGGTCGCCGAAATGATTTTCGGCGTGGTCCGGCATTTGTTGTTTTAAGTCGTTCACGTTTCTTGTCCTAAAAATCGAACGGACGAAGAGCGGGAGGAATGCGCTCTTCGTCCGGCCCACGCCACAAAAATATCGGGCGGCGGCGCGAAGTCAGTATTTAATTGTTCCGATCAATTTCAATTCACGTTGCTGGACGGCGTCAGGCAGCGGCGCATAATCCATCGCGGGCGAAAGTTTCTGGCCTTCGGTGACCGCCCATTTCAGAAACGCGACGAGGTTTTTTCCGCGCGCGGGGTCTTTTTGCTGTTGATAAACCAAAACCCAGCTTGCGCCGGAAATCGGATAAGACTTGTCGCCGGGCGCATTGACCATCGAGAAACGGAAGTCGTCGGGGATGGTCGCGGTGGCGAGCGCGGCGCTGACGGAATCGGGCGCGGGCGAAACGAAATCGCCCGCCGCATTTTTTATGTCGGCGAAGGGCATTTTATTTTTGTCGGCGTAGGCGAGTTCGACATAGCCGATGCCGCCGGGAAGTTGTTTGACCTGGCCGGCCACGCCTTCGCTGCCTTTGGCGCCAAGGCCGATGCCGGCGGGCCATTTCACGGAAGCGCCCTTGCCGACGGTGTCCGCCCATGAGGGGTTCACACTGCTCAAGTAGTCGGTGAAAATGAAGCTCGTGCCGCTGCCATCCGAACGGTGCACGGGAATGATGCTGGTGTCGGGCAGTTCAACGCCCGGATTCAGCGCGGCAATTTTCGGATCGTTCCACTTGGAAATGTTGCCGAGATAAATGTTGGCCAGCACGTCGCTGTCGAGTTTCAACTTGGGATCGCCGGGCAGATTGTAAGTGATGGCCACGCCGCCCGCGACGACGGGCAGGTGCAGGATTTTTCCGGGCGCGGTGGCCATGGAGGCGTCGGTCATCGGCGCGTCGGAAGCGCCGAAGTCAACGGTCTGGTTGAGCAATTGTTTTTGTCCGCCGCCGGAGCCGATGGATTGATAATTGAAATGAACTGCCGGGTCCACGGCACCGTAGGCTTCAAACCATTTGGTGAAGGCAGGGTAATCGAAGGACGAACCCGCGCCGTTGAGGAGCAGTTGCGCCTGCGCGTTGGTCTGCGCGGCGAGCAATGCCGCAGTGCCGACGATGGCGAGACGGCGTTTTGTGTTTGCGATGGCGAGAACTGCGGCCACCAAGCCGCCGACGCCGAGAATTGGGAGAATTAGTTTTTTCATTTTCAAAGACAGTTAATCAGTTTATTTCAATTGTTCACGTTACGTTCCGGTTAAAATTTCCACATCAGGTCGGCCATCACATGAAGGGCGCTGTTGTTGGGTTCACCACCGGCAGAGTTCAAGCCGGGAGTAATCAATTGGTTCAGGAAGCAGGTGAACGTGAAGGTCAATGAATCAGTGATTGAATAGTTGGCCTTGATCAGATGGCCTTTGATGTTTGTGCCGCCAAACCAGCCAACCGTGCCGCCCGCAGGTGCGTTTTGGTAGTAAGCGCCATTGTCATCGTCCACCAACTGGTCATACGCTGCGTCGGCTTCGAGATATTCGTAGCGATAGGAAATATCCCATGTGTGTTTCTTGCCGGATTTGCCGAAAGTGACGCCAGCCCAGTAGCCTTGATTATTATTGTTGCCGGAAATCGTATCCAGATTGTTGATGTATTCGCCTGCAATCTTTATCGGAAATGCGCCGGGATACAATGGAAACGAATCCAGTTTGTAAGTGGCACTGGCATCCGCGATGATGGGCGTGTAGCCGTTGACCAGAACTCCTCCGGTCGTGCGCGTGTTGCCTTGGTTGAGGTAAGGGACGCTGGCGGCCGTGAGGTTTTTGGAATTCTGGAGGATGTATCCGCCGAGGCCAAGTGACGTGCCGAATTGTTTTGTCCAATTCGCATTCCAAATGGCCTGTCCGACGAAAAGCGCCGGAGAGCGAACCGACCCCGTGTCCGCGCCGCCGATTTCCTGATCTTCGACAAACGCCGCGCCATTGACCAAAATTGACTGCTGATCATTGAACGTGTAGCCGCTTTGGATCGCCGCGCCTTCCGGAGTCCAATCTGAATCGAACACCATCGGCGTGAATTGGAGCGGATTATCCATCTTGCCGATGATCGCCGAAAACAACCAGCCGTCGCCGTTCAAAGCCGTCCACTTGCCATAAGCCGTGTCAATATAGACGTTCTTCTTCGTGCCGTTGTCCTGAAACGTGCTGTTGTTCGAGAGCGGGTTGCCGGCATTGTTAAAACTGCCGCTCGTTGCCGGATCGCCCGAAGTCAGGCGAAATCCCACCTCCAGATTGTCCTTTAATGTCACCGTCAAACCGACTCGCAAACGGTAGCGATAGCGGTCGCGGTCGGTAAAATGACTGTTGCCATCCGTGCTGGCCACCTCGTCATATCGCCCGCGAAAATCGCCGCTGAACTTGTAGCCCGTCACATAGTCTGGCGTTCCCGTGACCTTGTTGAAAGCCTGGTCAAAATTATTCGTCAAGCTGCCGGCGAAATCCTGCCTGTTCTCCTCGCGCAACTGCTTGGCCTCGTCCGCCGAGAGAATTCCCTTCTGCTCCAGCTTGTCCACCAGCGCGTCGCCGGAAGATTGCGCGTGGATGTTCGGGGTGAGGGACATCAGCGCCGTCGCGCCGGCAAACAATGCAAACTTCGTGTGATTTTGTTTTTTGAATTTTTTCATGGTTGTTGGTTTCAAAATGCGGCGGCAGTTTGAAGCCATGCTGTGACAACCATGCGGCGGAAATGTTACGATTGCGTGACAAAACCCATGCCCGCAGATTTTGCGGATTTTCGCAGATGAAAAATAATCCGCTTGAATCCGCGAAATCTGCGGATAAAAACCCCTAGAAAAATCATCTCGCCGAAATCTCCAGCATCCGCCCAATCGGCAAACGTGCGCGCTTCAAAATTTCTTCCGGCAACTCCACTCGCGGCGCGAGATTTTTCATGCAGTCACGCACTTTTTCGAGCGTGTTCATCTTCATGAACTTGCACTCGCTGCAACGGCAGTTGTCCGTCGGCGCGCGCATCGCGTCAAAAACCGGCGCGCAGATGAATTCCTTGCCCGGACATTCCTTCTGCATCCGGTGGATGATGCCTGATTCGGTGACAATGATGAATTGTTTCGCCGGATCATTTTTGCAGAACAAAATCATCCTCTCCGTCGAGCAGACCGCGTCCGCCAGCTCGCGCACCTCGCGCAAGCTTTCCGGGTGAACCACAACCTTCGCGTCTGGAAATTGCGCTTTCAATTTCAACAATGCGTCACGTCGAAACTCAACGTGCGCGTAACAATTTCCCTTCCACAACGTCATCGGCCTTCCGGTTTGTTCCATGACCCATTGGCCAAGATTTTCATCCGGCACGAACAAAATGTCTTTGTCCTTCGGCGCGGCACGGACGATTTTTTCCGCGTTGCCGCTCGTCACGATCACGTCGCACAATGCCTTCACCGCCGCGCTGCAATTGATATAGGCGATCGTCCAGAAATTTGGATTCGTCGCCTGCAACTTCGCGAGGGCAGGGGCGGGACAGCTTTCTTCTAGCGAACAGCCCGCGTCCTTGTCCGGCAGCACGACGATTTTATTCGGGTTCAAAATTTTCGCCGTCTCCGCCATGAAATGCACGCCGCAGAAAACAATCACGTCCGCGTTCGTTTTCGCCGCCTGTTGTGCGAGGCCGAGCGAATCGCCGGTGAAATCCGCCACGTCCTGGATTTCCGGCACCTGATAATTGTGCGCGAGAATGACGGCGTTGAGCTGTTTCTTGAGCGTAAAAATTTCTTTCGCAAGCGGAGTGAATTTTTCGCGCGCCATCGGCGGGCGAAGTTTCAATTGTCCCGCGTCAATCAGTGGAATGTCGGCAATGCCAGTCATTGATAAAAGCTACCGTTGTAATTCCATCCAGTCAATTGAAGCAGTTCATCCGCCGGAAGTTTGTTGAAACAGCCGGAACGGATTTCCCGTTTCCGGCTGTTTGGGTGAGGAACCAATGGTGGATGTCCGCAAGGACTTACATCACCATGTGGCTGACCGGATCACTCCAGTCGGAATAGCCGGTGCTGCCGCCGATGGCGCGCGCCTGCACGGAATAATTCTGCCCCGGCGTCAAGCCCGGCAGCACGACTCCCCGCGATTGCGTGAACACGCCCGCCGGTGTCCAACCGCCGCCGTTCTTGGTCTGCACCTCATACGACTTGGCGTTGGCCACCGGCTGCATCCGCAGGATCAATTGCGATGTCATGCCATTGTCCAGGCCCACTATGACTGGGGCCGGCAGCGCCGATTGCGCGCGGTTTGTGCTGGCGGCCTCGTAGCCCGAGGACAACAGCGCGGACAAGTTCTGCCCCGCGATGGCCTGCACATAACCCGCCTCTGACCGCAGCGCGGTTTCCAATGCCGCGCGCTTTTCAGTCTTGACCGCAGTCAACTGCTTGCCGCCCTGCGCCGCCGCCAGCAATGCGTCGTGAAACGCCGACTGCGCGGCGCCGAGCGTTGCCAGCGGGACCAGCGGCGCGGGAAACGCTGCGTTGCCCGTGAGGCTGACCACGATGTTGCTTGCAAACTCGTCCAGATCGGAATCCGACAAGCCGGTGAATGATAATGATACCCTGTAGTTTGCCATGTCCTTCTCGCTTTCTTTAAGTGAACCGCCCGGCATGACCGTTGTGGCCACGACTGCGGGAAGTTCTTGGGAAAAAGTTTTGCATAAATCATGCCAATGATTTTGACCGGAAACCAAACCTCGTCCGCCATTTTCCCCGGAAGGAAAACCTTTGCGCTTGCAAGAAAGGACATTTTTCTGGGAAGGAAAATCATTTTCCAAACTGGAAAAATCTTCGCCCTTGGAAGGGAAAACTTTTTCCTTGGAAGGAAAATCATTTCCCTGATTAAGAAAATCATTTTCCCTGGAAGAAAAATGTCCGGTCAAATTTGTAAAATCATTTCTTTGACCTTAAAAATCGCTTTTCAGGAAAGCGAGGCCGTTTCCAAAGTGATTTCAAAGGCAAACCAAGGTTCAACTGCACGCCATCCGGTCACCGGCACATTAGGTCAGATCGAAATGTCAATTTTTTGTAAGATGTCATGGCTGAAAATAAGACAGGCGGGGATTGACCGCCTTCAAAGGTCGGCAACCAAGTCACCCACCTTCGCGCCGAGGACTTATTATGTCCTGAAGTGACGGATGGGAAATTTTTACGGTTCTCATGGGATTATGCAGATGACAAACTAATGAGGCAAAACTGGCAGGACGGGCAGTCCTCTACCCGCCGGACGCGTGGGTTTGCAACCGATGGCGCGCACGGAGTGACGCGCCCCACCCAGAAAGTTTGTTAACGGCATAATCCCAGATTCTCAACGAAAGTTCTGGACAAGGAATAAAACGGTTGTATAAACGAAAACAGTCAGACGCAACCTCGGAAAAGCAAGATGTGCGGGCTTTGCTGGTTGCACATAATCAGCATGAACGGCACATCAAATCAGGCGGATTCGGACTTAATTTTCAAGCACTCGGTGTCTACTCGGTGTCTTTTCGTCGCATAAACCTTCCGGCATATTTCCTATGAAAACTCATTTAAGCCTTTGTCTGGCTGTCGCAATCATATTGACCGGCGTTGAATTTCTTCAAGGCGCACCCACAGCCAGCCAGCCAGCGCCGGTTCAAACTGTTCTCGCGCCGACGCCCTACGCGATCACGACACAGGACGGCAATTCTCGCGTGTGGGAGCGGACGACCTATGAAAAAGCCCCTGACGGAACAATCGTTCCCAAGAAACACAGCTACACGGAGCTGGCGACCGGCTTGAACTACAAGGACGCACAAGGGCGGTGGGTTGGGTCGAAGGAGGAGATAGACATAATGCCCAATGGAACCGCAGCAGCGATACACGGCCAGCATCAGGCTTATTTCCCCGGCGACATCTACAACGGCGTGATTGAACTGGTGACGCCCGATGGCAAACACATGAAGAGCCGGCCGATGGGCTTGAGCTACGATGACGGCAACAAGACCGTGCTGATAGCCGAGCTGACCAATTCCATCGGTCAAGTGATGGGCAGCAACCAGGTGATCTATCCCGATGCGTTCACGGACTTCAAGGCGGACCTGGTCTATACCTACCGCAAGGGCGGGTTTGAACAGGACATCGTGTTGAGGGAACAACCGCCCACGCCGGAATCGCTGGGGCTCAATCCTGACACCGCCCGTTTGCAGGTGTTGACGGAGTTCTTTGGCACGGCGGAGCCTGTGGCGACGCCAAGACCGGTGAACAAACAGGATGGATTAAGGGACACGACGCTGGCGTTTGGGCAGATGAAGATGATCCGTGGCAAGGCGTTCTCGTTTGGGGAGACAAAGGCGGCGCAGAAAACGCCGGTCTATAAAAGCTGGGTGCATCTGCAGGGGCGGACGTTTCTGGTGGAAGAGTTGCCAATCAAACGGATCGCCACGCAGTTGGAGGCGTTGCCGGTGAGTGCCAGTGCGACGGTGAGTTCGGCCAGTTCCATATTGCACAAGGTCTCGGCCACGCGGTTGCTGACACCGCTGCGCCTGGCGCAAGCCGGCACGAACACGCTGCTATTGGCCAGGGCGGACTTCAAGCAGAAGCCGGGTGTCGTGCTCGATTATGTGGTGGTGAGCGATGGTGGTGGTGATTACACTTTTCAGGCAGACACCACCTATTTTATCAACGGGGCGTTCTATCCTGACAACATGATTTTCGAGGGTGGTGCGGTCTTGAAATTTGATCCTGACTATGGCTGGTTGTATCCATGGGGAGACATCACCTGCGACACCGGCCCTGATCATCCGGCTACTTTTACCTCCATGAACGACGATTCTGTGGGCGCGACCATCAGCGGCAGCACGGGCAGCCCGTCAGGTTGGGAACCTGTATATTATGATTATTACGATCCTGGCATGACCGTTTTGGCCTTAAAAAATCTGCGGGTCTGCTACGGTGGATTTTATTTTGATGACGGGAACACCGGCATGACGGTTGACATTTCGGATTGTCAATTTGTCCAGGGCGGGATTCAACGCTCCGATTTTCCCATTTTGACCCTCCGCAACGTGCTCTTTGACCAATGTGGGGTCGAGTTGGATGGGGGCTACAATTTGACCGCCGAAAATGTCACCGCCAACACCACTACTTTTATAGGGATCCCGTGGTGGGGCGGCCCCGGCACGCTCAACCTGACAAACTGCATCATCTTTGGGAGTATTGACAGCACCGCGACCCTGAACACCAACTGCGTGGCGCTCAATCCCTACGGCCCGATTTTCAAGACGGCGGCCAATGCCAGTTATTATCTGACCAACGGCAGCCCTTACCGCGACATCGGCACGACAAACATTGACACCAACACACTGGCGGACATCGAGACCATGACGACTTATGCGCCGCAAGACGGCGGCTGGCCCGACACCAACACGCCCGACCTCGGCTACCATTATTCCGTCAATGAAGATTCTGATTACGACGGCCTGCCAGATTGGTGGGAATACAAATATTTCGGCGGCTACGCCTATTCCGGCACAAATCTCGATACCACAGGCACTAACACGCTCGGTTATGATTACACCAACAGTCTTGACCCGAACGTCATCAGCTTTTCCTTCTCGGTCGTCAGCCAGTATGCCAGCACCAACATCGTCAACGCGGTTGTCACGATTCTGGCTGGCGTCCCTTCGTATTTTGCCGTGCTGGTGGACAGCACGAATTTTACGGCGGCAACCTGGACGGCCTACGCTTCTTCAAACATCACCGTGAACCTCGGCTCAACCCAGGGGACGCACGATGTCTGGATCGGTTTGCGCGGCTTGCCGTCAGATGCCCAACAGACGTGGGAAGAAACCACTCTCATTCTGAACACCAATCCGCCGGCCATTTCGATCACCAATCCCGTAAATAATGTCTCGTTCAATTCGTCGCGCGTAGATGTCAGTGGAAATTTTGCTTCCGCTTCCCTGAAGCAAATCACCGTCAATGATGTCGTCGCCTTCATTCATGGCACCAATTTCGAGGCTCTGAACGTGCCATTGAATGGCGGCACAAATATAATCACCGCCGTTATCGAAGATTTGACGGACATGACCAATGCTGTTTCGATCAACGTGATCGGACTCACCAATACCGACGGCAGCCTGAACGACCCGGTTGATCTTTCAGCTACGCCAGTTGCCGGATTCGTGCCATTGCCGGTCACGTTTGCCGTCCAGTCTGATGCGCCGGGAACCATGCAACAAGTGAACTATGATTTCTACGGCAATGACATTGCTGAACTGGTCACCAACAACCTTCTATCCATCACCTACACTTACGCGACCAATGGTGAATATTTCCCCGTTGTCACCATCCAGACCGACGCTGGACGTTTTTCCAGCATCGGTGGATGGAATGCCGTGGCGCTTGACCCGACCAACCAGCCGGTGCAAATCAATGTTCAACCTGCGTTGACACAAACCGTTTTCGCCAGCATCACCGACCCGGTTGATCTCAAATGGATGCCGCCGTGCCACCTCTATGTGTTGTCCGGCAGCGGCACAACGACCATCACGGAATTCAACACCAACGGAACTTCCATTCGTTGTCTGAATAACATAGGTGCTTCATCCGGCTTTGATGTGGATGCCGCCGGAAATGTTTATGTGGCCGTGACCGTCAGCAATCAGGTCTGGAAATTCAATCCCACGGACACTTCTTTTGCAGCGGATGGCTCTTTTGGCAATGGCGGCTGCATCGGCCTGACCAATGGTTTGTCGGGAACGGACACAAATGAGTTCAATGCGCCCTTTGACGTGGCGGTCTTGCCGGACAGTTCGCAAATCTCTGTTTCAGATTCCGGCAACAATCGTATCCAGCAGTTTGATTCAAGTGGTAATTTTGTCGCCTCTTTCGGCTCGTCAGGCAGTGCCGTCGGCCAGTTCAACACGCCCAAGGGAATCACTTATGATTCCGTAGGTAATTTGTATATCGTGGATTCGGGAAATAATCGAATCGCGGTGGCGCAGGATTCCGAGGTTGAAGGCGTGACCGGCACGAATGGAACCGCTTTAGGACAATTTAGCGGGCCGGTGAACATCAGCATTGACGAACGCGGTGTTTATATCGCCGACACCGGCAATAACCGGATACAAAGTTTCAATCCTCCTGTCGCCGACGGCCTGTTCAGCATTGACCCCTCCGCGATTGGCTTTGCGGTTTCATCCGGCTTGAGTGCGCCCGCCGTCGTTGCCGCCGTGGACAATCTGACGAACGAAATATTTTACGTTGCGGACACTGGAAACAACCGGATTCTCCTCTACACGCTGCCCGCAGACGATCCAACACCGGCTTGGATCAATCTGACAACGCAAATTGCTTTAGGGAATATTGAAGGTGCGCTTTCAAGTTTTTCAGTCGCATCCGTGGATCAATATCGGCAGGCCTTTCTTTCCGTGGGAGCAGCCAATGCTCTTTCCGCCATGAATGAGATAGGGACACTGACGCTCGTTTACATAAATAATGACCGGGCGGAGTATTATTTCACGGACACCATTGCCGGGCAAACCATCACCTTTCCGATAGAATTTGATAAGGAAAATGGCGTATGGAAAATTTTGGAGTTTTGACAAACAGTATTAAAATGAAAGATTTGATTTATGAAAATTCAAACAAAAAGCCCTATTAAACATTTTGGATATTTCCGGATAATTCTCCCAATTTTTTTGGCAGTATTTATTGGGGTTGTTGGATGCGCAACACAGGAACCCAATCCATTGGCAGGTTGGCATTTCTCCAGCCTGGACAATCTTCATTCGAATAAAGCAATTATGGATGACTTTCAGGACTATATTCAAAAGCTTCCGCCGAAAGAAAGAAATTATGTTGGTTCTGTTTTTTATTTTGAAGATGGAACAGGTCAGCATGCCATCGATGTTGAAATATTTGTAAAAGGCCAGAATGCTTCTTGGCACTATGCCATCATTTATGACAAGGAAAATAAGAGGGTTAAGGCCATAAAATATGGCTATAGCAGGTATCAGAGCTAAAGCATTATGAAGACCATCTCTAAACTAAAACATGTTCTAGCTTTTGGTCTTGGACTGTCTGCATATGTGGCATTTGGTCATGATGTGGCAGTCCATCAGGCAATTACTTACAATGCCGCAGAATCTGCATTCGATGATTCTCCAGCTTACGCTAGTTTTTTTAGCGCGATTTCTTCTGATTTACATTTAGTGGATGCAACTAATTCTATGGTAAAAGGAAGCGCAAGTGAGGATGATCCTGTTAGTCCAAACCCTCCAATGGATGGCACGGGTGGTGGCTATCGCTCGTTAAATCATTTTTATGACCCTTTGTATGCCAGCTATGGTAGAGGATTGTCCGATTTCCCTCCCGACTTCCGTGTGTTGGAAGGGACAAATTCATTTGCCTGGGCTTCCATTTCCAATTGCGCTGGAGTTCCCTACGATGGTCTGCATCCAATAAACATATGGTCGTGGCAAAATGCTCGTGACTATGAATGGCTTGGCTTGACGGCAACCAACCAAGCCGATCGTATCATGAATTTAACCAATATGTTTCGAGCCGTGGGGCAAGTAATGCACTTATTGGAGGATACAAGCCAACCGCAGCACGTTCGCAATGAACAACATTTGGAAACAATCCCATATTTGAATAGGGTTGTTTCTATTTCAACTCTATGGCGTAGTCCGATTGAAGATTATGGCAATGATCATGTGAATCAATTGAATTATGGGGACGGTTCAATGCTGGATTGGCGCAATGCAGGCTTTACAAAACTGGAAGATTTCTGGGACAGGCACAAATACAACGGAAGTTCATCAGTAGCCTTAACTGCTGATAATAACGAAGATCCAAACGGAGGCCCCAATACGCTAGGCTTGGCGGAATGGTGCAACGGCAATTTTCTTGGCGCACGCCACACTTACGCCGAGTATTTTTCTCTTAAAACCTAAATAAAAAATACATATGAAAAATATAATTAAATACACCAATTACTTTGGATTCGTCCTGGCCTTGTGCTTGATGATTCTTTCTGGGTGTAGTTGCAGTGCGCCAAAAGCGACTCCTGCACCCGATCCACTGGCGGGGTTTCATGTGGCAGACCTGCGAAATCTCAATTCCAACAAGGTAATCACGGATGATTACAAAAGTTATATTCAGACACTTTCGCCTGAAGAACAACAGCAAGCCGGGCTAATGTTCTTTTATGAAGGTGAAACCGGAAAACATGCCGTCGAATTTAGGATAGGTATAAATCATAAGGTATGGCGACATCTCTTAATCTATGACAAGGACAACAAACGAATTAATACATTAAAATATGTAATTGGTGATTACCATAGCTAGAATATGAAAAAAGAATGCATTTTTGTTTTCTGTTTTATTTTCACTTGTTATGAGCTGTTTGGTCATGATCAGATAGTTCACCGAGCAATTACAGTGAATGCATCTGCTGTTGCTGTGAATCATTCTCCTGCTTTCAACAGCTTCATTAATATAATTTCTCCTGACAGAGGGTTGCAGCAAGCAACCAATTCAATGAGTGACGGCAGTTTTGAAGAAGATGACGGCCCAACAAATATTCTGAATGGAGGTGGTGGCTATCGTTCATTAAATCATTTTTACGATCCTGTGTATAGTAATTATGGCAGAGGACTTTCAGATTCAATTCCTGATAATCGGGCAAATCCTGCAATAGGAACCAACTCGTTTGCCTGGGCATCCATTTCCAATAGTGCCGGAATAGATCATTGGTATAATCCACATCCGGTAAATACATGGTCATGGCAAAACGCGCATAGTTATGAATGGATTGGATTGACCGCAACATCTTGAAAAAATTAAACTCAAACTTATGAAAAATATGACTAAATACTCGAACTATTTTGGATTCGCTCTGGCGTTGTGCGTGATGATTCTTTCTGGGTGTAGCTGTAGTGCGCCAAAACCTACGCCTGACCCGCTGGCGGGATTTCATCCATATTATAAAATTCTAAACCAGTCAATTGTTACCGACTACCAAGATTACATCCAAAAACTTTCACCGAAAGAGCACAACAATATTGCTTATATTGAATCTTTTGAAGATGGAACAGCGCAGCACGCTGTCGAAATTATGATTGAGTTAAATCATACAAACTGGAGACACATCTTGATTTACGACAAGGACAACAAGCGGATTAAGACAATAAAATATGTGAGCGGACACTCTGCAAGTTAATATGAAGGCAAAATTTATTATTACTTTGTGTCTGGCATTGTCTGGAGCTGATTCGTTTGGACATGACCAGAACGTGCATCGAGCCATTACTGCAAATGCTGAAGCATCTGCGTATGTTCATTCTTCTGCTTATGCTGATTTCTTGAATACGATTTCTTCTGATTTTCCTAGGCTCTCTCAACCAAATCAACCTAGATCAGCAACTAACTCAATAATTAAAGGGAGTAACAATGAAGACTTCAAGCAGGATGAAGACCCTATTGGAGGCTATCGTTCTCTTAACCATTTCTACGACCCATTAGACACGACCACCTATGACAAAGGGCTTTCAGATTCGCCGCCGGATCGCCGGGAAATGGTGGGAATCAATTCGTTTAAGTGGGGTTCTGTTTCAAACAGTGTGGGTTACAATTTTCCGGGAGATATTTGGCCGCTGAATTTTGGCAGGAATGTAAATACGAGCAATATCTGGTCTTGGCCGAACGCGCGAGGCTATGAATGGCTTGGATTGACCGCTACAAACCAAATACAGCGTCAAACAAACCTAGATAATATGTTTCGCGCCGTCGGCCAAGTCATGCACTTGCTGGAAGATACCACTCAACCGCAACATGTCCGTAACGAACAGCATTTGGATTCATTAGGGAAAATAGCTTGGGAAAGTCCGATTGAAGATTGGGGAAATGCGAATGTAGCGAATTTGAACTATGGCGATGGTTCAATGCTGGATTGGCGCGGTGCCGGTTTCACGAAGCTGGAAGATTTCTGGGACAGGCATTTATACAATGGAAGTTCGTCAGCAGCCTTAAATGCAGACAACAATGAAAATCCAAACGGAGGTCTTAACACACTTGGCCTTGCCGAATGGTGCAACGGCAATTTTCTTGGCGCACGTCACTTGTATGCCGAATACTATCAAACAAATGACATACGATATTATCCCTATCCTTCGCGCAACACGAGCACGGACTATAAACAAACAAGTGTGAACTTGGCTCTTGGCATACAGCCATTGATCCTCAAGAACGGCCCACAAGGCCAAGCCATTTATCTCAACAAAACTGGTGACGGAGTCACTTTTCCAGATCAAAGCCGCTTTGATTATTTTGGCGCAAAGTTTCCTCATTTTGGAATGATAACTATTAACGACAACAATGTTCTTTCCAATTATCACAACGTTTTCATCCCCAAAGCGGTTCAATATAGCGCGGGTCTGCTGGATTATTTCTTTCGCGGCACCCTTGCGAGCACTATTATTTCCAATACTCTTCAATACACAACTTTGGTCATAAACACGTCAGGCCAAAGTTTCAGCAACGGCACATTCTACATCTATGAGGATGATACCAACGCCGTGAGAACTCTGGTCACCCAAACCAACCTGTCCGGCACATTGGCGAACAATAACGGCATAACCATGATTTTTTCCAACGCAACATTATCAACCAATAATCTCGTGGTGGTCTATCAGGGCACGATCGGCACTGATCCGGTGGAATCAGGCATCAGCCTCGCCGTGGGCGCTCTCAATCTGGTCTGGCACAGTTCCTTTGAGTTTGGTGCTGTTAACAGCACGATTGAGGCAGGAAATCACCTTCCTGAAGGTTGGGTGGTTGATTTTGGAGATGTAGACCTTGTCGTTGGCGCAGCCGACGGAACGGCTTATGATGGGAATTGGTTTGTGGACCTGAATGGCTGGGTGCCGGGAGGAATTTCAACAGATGTTGCGACGATTCCCGGACAGAGTTACACGCTTGGTTTTGCTTACGCAAGAAATCCGGGCAGCCAGGACGAGGATATCGTCCCACAAGCCCAGATTTTAGCCAATGGCAACTTGTTGGGAACGGTGGCGCCGGATGATATGAATGACTGGGATACCCGGGCTGATCTTGATTGGCACACGGCATCTTATGTGTTCACGGCGACCTCGGCATTGACGCACCTGACTTTTCAGTCCTTTGACACTGACGGGGCATCCGGGGTTTTATTGGATGCCGTCAGCCTTACACCCAATTGAAAAGTAAAGGTCAAAAGAGGCAGGTGGCGTTGCCTCGAATTGGTGGACAGTGTTGGATGCGACCATTCCGGCTATGTTGATTTTATGTTGAACGCATTTCATTTTCCGTCAAGACTTTTGGCTGGCAACGTGGCCGTGGCCAACTATTTCTATCGCAACGCAGGCACGACGAACATTGATTCTGATTTGCTGGCCGAACTGCGGCAGACGACCACCTATCCGCCAACCAGCGGATATGATGATTATGGCGCGGACACCATCCTTTACCCATGCGTGCAGCGGGACACGGACACGCCCGACCTTGGCTATCATTATGACCCTATTGATTACCTGGCGGACGGCCTGACGGTGGAACCGGGCGCGACATTGACATTGACCAACGGCGCGGTGCTGGCGTTGACCAGCACGAACATCACGGTGGGCGGCACGCTGAACACGGGCCAGCAGATGACCAATGTGGAGGTGGAGGAAGAGCAATCGGCTCCCTTTGACGTTCTCATCGGCGGCAACGCTTCCGCCGCCTACACGGACGCCGACGGCAATGGTTTGCCCGACTGGTGGGAGCAATACTATTTCGGCACGAACGGGCTTGACCCCAACGCCAGCTATGATGGCAACGGCAATTCGCTCCTGTATGATTACCTCAACGGCGTCACCACGCCCAATGTCATCGCCTTTTCGATTGGGGCGGCCAACGAGTTTGTGAATGTGACCAATCCTTCTGTGCAACTGAACATCAGCAGCGGATGGCCAAGTTATTACGCCGTCTTGATCAATGACAGCACGACAACGAACTGGCTGGCTTACAGCTCTTCCAACCTGACGGTGAACCTCGGCACGACGGATGGGGTTTACAGGGTCAACATCGGGCTGGAAGGTTATTCCACCAACACGCCGCCGGTGTGGAGCGATTACCGTTTTATCCTTGACCGGATTGCGCCCACGGTGACGATCACCAATCCGGTCATTGCCAGCGGCGCGGCCACGGTCATCAAGCCGTATCTGCAATTGCAGGGGTTCGCCGGCGAACCGTTGCTGGGACTGTCCTATGACATCAGCAATGCCATGGGCATCGCCACCAACCTGGACGCGTTTGTGACCGACCAGCATTTTGACACGAACGCGTTTGACTTCACGACGAACTGGTTTCAGGCCTACGACGTGCCGCTGACCAACGGGGTGAACCGCCTGACGCTGCGCGTGGCCGACCGCGCGGGCAACGTGACGGTGACGAATTTCAACGTGACGCTTGATTACACGCACGCGACGAACCCGCCGGTGGTGACGCTGATCTGGCCGCAGGACGGGATGGCGGTCAGCGGAACAAACGTCACCATGCGCGGGACGATGAGCGATGAGACGGGCACGGTTGCGGCGCAGGTGGTCAACGGCGACGGCACCACGAACATGATCAACGGCATGGTGGAGCGCAACCATATGTTCTGGCTGGAGAACGTGCCATTGAACGGGACGAACCAGATCAGTGTCCAAGCTGTGGATGCGGCGGGTAATGTGACGGTGACGAATTTCATTGTGGAAACGAACAGCCTGACATTGACGATAGACAGCACGCCGGGCGGGCATGATCTGTATCAGCCATCCGGCAGCGTGGGCGGGACGGTTTCGTACCCGTCAGCCACGGTGACGGTCAACGGCACGACGGCCACGGTGGATGCGGAAGCCAATGACGACGGCACTTACGATTGGACTGCGGATGATGCGCCGATATATGGGCAGGGGACGGCGACATTTGATGCGGTGGCGAACACGTCGGGTGGCGGTGGCGGTGCGAGCGCCAATGCCTCATCGGCTGTGGAAATGGGGGCGACGTGGCGGGTAGTGAAGTATCACAGCACGCAGCACAAGGATGTCTACGACCCGACTGGCGGTGCCTACTGGAATTATACGACCACTTACAATGCGCAGATTCATGCGGCGGGCCGGAACACCTATCAGGGGACAGACACTGCCGACTGGGATGCGGGATGGTTTTTTCATGGGCAGCAGAAAATTGACTGGTCGGACAGCAATCCCGGGACGTTGACGGGGGACTGGTGGGATGAGGCTGAATATACTTTCACCGACGAGCCAATCGAGGACATTGGTTTGCCCAGTTTCAAGTCGGTGCCCTCGGCGAACATCCTCGGCGGGGATGGATTGAGCGATAATTACGTCTTTCATTATTACGCGGACGGCGTGGATTACCAGGCGAATGATTAGGGTTATGGCTGGGAGCTGTTGGAGGATGCGCACACGGAGGTAGATCTCTTCACGGGGGGCAAGGCGGGAGTCGGCCGGCAAAGCCTCTTCGGCGTCAGTTGCGGGGCGACGGCGTATAGCCAGCCGCCGGATGAGACATGGGAAGGGACACCGGAAAACACAGTTCCATACTCCGCGCTGACGGTGTTGCACAAGACGCCGGGCAGCGACGGCATGGTGTGGATTGCCCTGCCGGACAATGCGCCGATGGACATGACCGTCACCGCCAATGGCTTCCACCATTACAACGCAGGGGCTACGCCGCAGAAATATACGCCTGTGGTCACGGCCAACAGTGTGCCGCTTGACCCGGACATAGTGGTGGATGGCGCTACAAATTTTTGGGTCGGGCAAAACATGGCGTTTAGTGTGAGTGGACTGCCGGATTATGTGGATTCAGTCCAGCACTGGACATTGCCGGGTAATTATGTGAATGAGTCTTATGCCTATTCATCCGTCTGCACCAGCTACCGTAAGAACACGGACTTGCTGACTAATCTCTCAACGTCCTGTTGGTATGTGGACAAAGTTGACGCAGGCACGGCGAGCATCGGCATGAACCTGCATTTTTCCAACGGCCAAGATGTCAGCATCGCCGCGCTTGGAAAGTTTGATATGATCAAACCAAAAGTGAGTTGGGTTGGCACACAGCCCGGCACGATTGCGGTAGATATTAATTTCGAACGTTCAACATCTGGTGAACCTTGGCTTCATTTTGGATTTTGGCTCCCTGATAACCCACCGGAAAGCCAAGACCCCGGAACGAAATGCACTTTGGATGCCGGAGGACTGAATGGAACATTATTTAGCGATCTTCAATTAATAACTTCGTTTTCAAGTGAATTCTGCAAGGCAAATGGGCAAACCACGCACTTAAGTGGCAGTGGACGGGATGACAGTGGTTTGCTTGCAGCATATACAAATTTTTATTTTGATGATCCTGGGGCGCCTTTACCTGCTGGCTATGTTCATGTAACGGACACCGGTTCATTTCAGACGTTTTTAATGTTCAAGCCCGCCGATTCGTCCAGTGGTGCATCCATCGCAGTTCCGCTTAAGTTCATCGCTTGGGATTGGTCTGGTGTAGCGGATGACCTTAGTAGCGGATGGTCTCTGACTTCTTCGAGCAAGCATGTTACGATTAGCGATCAAGACACTACCACGTTTCCAGTGTGGTCAAATATTGTCACTCAAACAAGTGGTTACACCACCACTACGGATACAAATTGCAATTAACATATAATTTTATGAAATTTTACCTCGCAAGCATAATTCTTCTTACAATCATATTTAAGATGAGTGCCGAACAGACGAATATGGCTTATGTAACGGATGAAAGCCATGCGCTTGCAGTCCTGCAAATGGAGAGGTTGTCAGAAGCGCCCAAAATTGATGCTGTTGAGAAACGGCGTGAAACTCTGCCTGCAAAAGATTTTCCAGAAGGCAACTGGGGTCAGCCCTTCCGTGGATTTCAATTGTCTCTGCGTTTCAATAAAGACATTTATACCAATGACGAACCAATTACTGCCATTCTGTTGCTCCGGAATATCACAAACAGGTTTATTAATTATTCTGGAAGTGATTCAGCCAATAATGATGGCCCGTTTGAATTGTCAGTAACGACAGAAAAAGGGCAGCTACTAACGTCTCCTCCTATAGTTGATTGGATAGTTTCGGCAGGTGGCGGCGGAATTCCAACTAACACGCAGCACAAGTATCTGGAACAGCTGAATAATAGATACAACCTGACCAACGGCGCATATTTGGTTCAGGCATCCTTGAGATATCAAACAATCAAAAAGCGATCACCTGAAGGAAAGCCAATCGAGTTTGAATGGAAACAAATTACGTCGGCTCCTGTTCAAATTAAGATTGAAGATTCTCATTAAGTAAACGTGTCATAAAGGGGTCAGTGCTGACTATTTACAAGATTTGAAAAGACGGCAACCATAAAGTGGTCAGTCCTGATATTTACAGCGCAAGATTGAGAGAATTTTCTTTTGTCATCTCAACCGGAGCCGGATAAAATGCCTTGATTCAAATCCAATGAACTATTAAATGAACGGGTTTCCAAAAAATGTCAGGACTGACCCCTTCATAAAGTTGACGCAGGCAGGGCGAGCATCGGCATGAACCTGCACTTTTCCAACGGCCAGTATGTCAGCGTCGCTGCACAGGGAAAGTTTGATGTGTTTAAACCGCAGGTGAGTTGGAATGCAGCGATAACAGGCTCGGTTGCGGTTGATGGGAACTTCCAATTTCCTGCCGTTCACCTTGGTGTTCCACCTCCCAATGGAATTACATTTAATTTTGAACTCTACACGCCAACCATAGCACGCTTGGTGCCAATGAAAAATGAACGCTGGAACGGCTTCTCGGCTACGAATGCAACACAAGGAAGCAAAGCTCGCCTACATCAGACTGAACCGCCAAACGCCATGCCCGCCTCGTGGCGCTGTCCCGGTCAACCAACGGATGTTGTCGGGAATTTCTTTCAACTCTCAACATCCGGTTCGCCTTCGGTCATGGCGGCGACCATTCCGGCTTTGTTGATTTTATGTTGAACGCATTTCATTTTCCGTCAAATCTTTATTGTCGTCCGCGCCTCTTCACGCGCTAAAACTCGGAAATTGATTGTTAATATGCGAGATTTCGGCGATCAAAAGGTGTTGTTTTATCTTTGCGGGTGGACTGAAATATGCTACTTTCGATTCCGAAAATGGTGTATTTAGGGCACTCTTGCAAAATAAGAAGGTGATGTCCTGATCAACAGGCGGGTCAGAATTCTTGAAAACCAGATTTATAAATCAAGAGAGCATTCGGCTATCATCGCGCGCCCGGGTGGGAATGACGCTGATCGAGGTGATGGTGGCGATGGCCATCGCTGTGCTGATGGTGGCGGGAATCGTCACGGGTTACATCTACTGCTCAACGGCCACAGTAAAGGACTCACTGTATATGGCGGCAAACGCAAGGGCGATGGAACGCCTGGAGGAGACGCAAAGCGCCCAATGGGATACATCCATCAGCCCGGCAGTGGATCAATTGGTTGCCTCGAATTTCCCCCCCAAAACCGTCCCGCTGAATATCTCCGGGTCAGATCCCAATGTCGTATCGGCCACGGTTAACACGGAGATAGCGCAGATTTCACTCTTGCCGCCGCTCAAGAGAATTCACGTGGATTGCATCTGGCAATTCCAGGGGGGCGATTTTATCACCAACTCCATTGAAACCTGCCGGGCTCCGAATTAATGAAACTTCAAATTCCATCCTCGGGTTTAAGTCGTGGCGGTTCACCAAAGCGGAACAGGGGTTTTACTTTGCCTGAAATCCTCATCGCGTTGACGATTTTTGTGCTTTTGGTCGCCGGGATCATCTCGGCCAATCTGTTTGGCTTGAGAATGTTTCAAGTCAATCAAACCAAACTCAAAGCCACCGATTGGTCGCGCAGGACATTTGGTCAAATAACGGATGAAATCCGCTCTTGCAATAATGTGACGGTGGGTAATCTGACAACGAACAGCTCTTTCGTAGGTTTGCTTGACGGAGAAACGCAGCAAGGCAGCGCCATTGAAATCCAATCAAGCACTAACGCGGACAGTTTAATCTATTATTTTGTAGATTCGTCAGACCAGACGTTCAGGCGAACCGTGTTTGGAGCGGGCGGCACGAATACGATCATATTGGCCGATTCAGTCACTAATGCCGTGGTTTTTAATGCACAAGATCTTTCAGGACAGATACTGACCAACAGCCAGAACAACCGAGTGATTCATCTCACGCTGGATTTCTATCAACCTGCAAGTTACGGGCAGAGTGCGTATTATTACCAACTGGAAACCTCTGTGACACGGCGTGCATTGGAATAACCATGAAGACCCATCCTGCAATTCGAAAGCCAGACCAGACCGGCAGCGCCTTGATGCTGGTGATGATCATGAGCGCCGTTGCCCTGGCCATACTGGCTGGTGTGATGACCTGGTCGGCGAGCAGCGCCCGGTTGACGCATCGTTCCATCCAATACACCCGGTCAACCGCTGCGGCGGAAGCAGCCACGGAAAAGGTGATAAGCCAGATCACCCAGGATTTCCTGTCTGGCGGTCAAAGTGAGGTCGTCAACCATCTGAACACTTATCGGACCATGGTGCCCACGCCGTCGGACTCCTCATACTGGAACACATGGGTGTTCGACGACGGGAACGGCAATCTTAACCAGACTTTTGTGCAAGCTCCGACTTCTACCAACTACCTCGTGCTGGATTCGACTTACGCCGGGCTGCAAGGGTATGTCTCGGCTTTTACGGTGGTTTCCCATGCGCGCGACACTGCAAGCATTCAGGACGTCAACGCCGGAGTTCTTCAGCAATTGCAGTTGACCGGCATCCCCATTTTCCAGTTTTACCTGTTTTCTTCGGGCAACATGGAAATCAGTTGCGGCCAGCCATTTGTCGGCACCGGCCGGGTGTTTTCCGATGGACATCTCTATATCGAGCCGGACGCCTCAATGACATTTGAATCCAGTGTCTCTGCAGTTTTGGACGTCCTTTATCAGCGGGACACGGTGGATGGGGATACGCGCGGCACACCTGCAGGTCTTCCGGCGGTTTTCACACAACCTAACCAGCCAGTTTTTCCGGTTCCGGCCTTGACGCTTCCCATCGGAACCGCGTTTTCGCCGACAGCAATCCGGGAAATCATCGAGCCAACACCGTCGGGCGAAGACTCCAGCTTGCCCATCAGCAAACTGCGTTACAATAACCGGTGTGATATGGTTTTAACCGTTTCCAACAGCGGAGTCAGCGCCACCAGCGGCGCTTTTAACAATTTTTTGATAAAAATTCCGACCAATGAGTTGGCTCTGTTTGTCTCGACCAATAACAATTTCTGGGACGGTCGCGAGAGCAAGACTGTCCAGCCCATTGATATTGACATCGGAAATTTTACGACATGGAGCCAAACCAGTTCCAATGTCCTGATTGCCGCTCTCGGAAGGATTCCAAATTCCATTTACGTTGTAGATGCCCGCACTTCACCCACATTACCAGATGCTAATTTGGGAGCAGTTCGCGTGTTCCATGGAACTAACTTGCCGCCAAACGGCCTTACCGTGGCTACAGGACGTCCACTTTACGTTTGGGGTGACTATAATGAACTGAACTCCGCAAATTTGGGAACTTCCGATACCTCCGCGACTCGACCAGCGTCATTGGTGGCCGATGCCATCACAATTTTGTCCGACGCTTGGCTGGATCAGAACCAGCAAACCGCCAGCCTGAACGGTGCCGCAGCCACAACCGTCAACGCTGCGCTTCTCACCGGCGTCGTCGAGACGACTCAAGGTCAATACAGTGGCGGCATGGAAAATTTTCCGCGTTTTCTTGAATCGTGGGGACCGATCATATTCACTTACAATGGTTCGATGATGAAGATGTTTCCGAGTTTTTACGCCACCAATGTTTGGGAAGGGATAAACTACGCCAACCACTATTACGACCCGCCCGCCCGCAACTGGACTTATGACACCAATTTCGACAACCCGACCAAGCTTCCGCCGCTGACCCCAAGCTTTCAGTCCGTGAAACGCCGTCAATGGGTTACCGTCGCTCCCAATGTAAATGTGGCACCGGCAACCCCCTAGTCGGCGCAAAATGTCCGCTGTCCGGTTGAACTTCACGCATGAACAGGAAAACGGAAGGGACATCAATGTCCGGCAGATTTACGACTCGCTTGCCGTCGCAAGCGGTTGTCAAATTGTTTTCTGTTGGACTGATAGTCATCGCGGGGCTTTGGTGCGTTCAATTGCGCGGTGCCACTAATAAAATCTCCGGGTTCGAGACGCCACCGCCGTTGCCGGGTTCCATTCAATGGGAAAAAATCCATCGCGCCGCCAAAGAGCGTCAGGAACTTTACCGGAAGCGCGTGTCAATCCCGGGTGCAGTCGCCCAGGATGTTCCAAGGGCCGAGGGTGCCCATTTCTCCAACAATCAGAGGGTAGTGGCGGCTCCGGTCCAACCGCCGGTCGTCGCCTCTGGAATGCTTCATAAGATTCTTTTTTTCGCCGCCATGTTCGCATTCATCGGTGTTTTGCTTGTCAAAAAATTTGCCCCCGATGTTCTGAACCAATGGTTAAATCCATGGGCGCTTGCCCCTGCAACAGAGAGAGTGTTTTCGGAAAAAGTTCGCGCGGAAGAAGAAGCTTTTGGCAAATTTCTTGCGACGTTTCGGGTCGGTCCAGTCGTGCCATCGCACACCGACTTGTTCGAGAAAAACGATCCGATCAAGGAATTTTTTGCGCGATCTGCAAAACTTCTTGGCACGCAGCGAACGCTTCTTCAGGAAATCAGCCGGGGATCGGACGGTTCAACAAGACAAAAAGCGCTCGCGAATCTGCGTGCGGAGACGAGTCTGCTGAAGGACGCGGCTAATTTCCCGGAGGTGCTGATTGTATGGCAGGTGGCTTCCGCTTTGGAAGGGCTGCTACAGCAGCTTGCCGAAAAAACGGGAAACGTCACTCCTTCCACTTTGCGCGCCGTCGCCGGTGGCGTGGATTTGCTGGACGACTTGTGCGTGCCGGGATTGAAACTGGATGTATTGACAGATCATCCCCTGAAATTTCTGGTCGTGGACGACGATCTGATCAGCCGCCAGGCCATGTCGCTCGCGCTGAAAAAAACCTTCGGCCAGCCGGATCTGGCAGAGGACGGCGAGGCGGCATTGATTCAAGCCGGGCAGCAGGCTTACGACGTGATTTTCCTCGACGTGCAATTGCCGGGCATGGACGGCTTTGAGCTTTGCACAAAAATTCACGGCACCGACATCAACCGCACCACTCCGGTGATCTTTGTCACTGGGCAGAGTGACTTTGACGCCCGCGCCAAATCCGTCTTGAGCGGTGGCAACGACCTCATGGGGAAACCCTTTCTCACCTTTGAAATCACCGTCAAGGCGCTTACTCTGGCCTTGAAAGGCCGTCTTCAAAAACGTGTCCAGAAACCATTGTCGAAACTGGAGCAGGCCAGCGTCAGGGCAGATTTGCTGGCGACGGCCACTGCTAATCCGTTGCCCGTCCCGGATTCCACCATCGCCATGCCTCCATTGTGTCCAATGCCCGCAGTGGAGACGGATGATTTTACCAAAG
Source organism: Verrucomicrobiia bacterium (assembly GCA_036268155.1). Taxonomy (GTDB): domain Bacteria; phylum Verrucomicrobiota; class Verrucomicrobiia; order Limisphaerales; family UBA11358; genus UBA11358. The sequence continues at coordinate 30,160 of DATAUQ010000036.1, forward strand.
CATTCCTGGCGCGTGCATCAACACAACTCGGTCTGCTTCGAGATCTTTGCCAAAAGATTCTTGAGACCCCGGACGAGGAAACACGGCAGAACATACTGGCGGATGTTTTTCTCCGTATCAATTCATTGATCTCCGGGGATGGTTTTCAGGTGGTGCATCCGGCTTATCAAGCCTGTGCCGCCCTGGAAGGACTGCTAAAAAAAATGCTGCAGGATCCGAAACATTCCACGCCATCCACGCTGGCGACTGTGACCGCCGCCGTGGATTTGCTGCCGGATTTGTGTGCGCCGGAATTAACGGCGGATTTTGCCACCAATCCGCCGGTTCATATGCTAGTGGTGGACGACGACCTAGTCGCACGCCGGGTCATCGTCGGCGCGTTGCAAACGACTTTTACCAGGCCGGAAAGCGTGGAGACCGGGGAAGCGGCGCTCGCCTTGGCGCAGGAAGAACCTTTCGACGTGATTTTTCTGGACGTGGTAATGCCCGGCATGGACGGGTTCGAGGTCTGCTCGAAAATTCGCCAGACCGTTCCCAATCGCAACACGCCCGTGGTGTTTGTGACCGGCCAGGGCGACTTCGAGACACGCGCGCAGATGAGCCGCACCGGCGGCAACGACCTTTTGGGAAAACCGTTCCTCACTTCGGAAATCACCGTCAAAGCGCAGACGTTCGTCCTGCGCGGACGACTCAACCAGCTCAAAACACAGCCAACATTCGTGAACACGGCGCTGTTGCGGCGCAAGGCGTGATTGAAGAAAAGCGCAAGGCGTGTTTTGAAGTTTTTGAATTTGAAGACGGACGTGCTTCTGCCTATTACAAACAAAGCGGGATTTTGGAACGGCTTTTTCCTTGTTTATTTTTTCAGCCGGAGTAGAACAGGGCAACCTTAATCAACTTATGAGCGGAATTTTTCTCGGTTGCGCGTTGGGTTTTATCGTTTGGTTTCTATTGCGTTATCTGGCGGGCGGCCTTTACACCGTCAACCAGAACGAGCGCGCGGTGAAAACCATTTTTGGCCGTGCCGACCGCGTGCCGGACATGACGACGTTGAGCGATCCCATTGCCGAGTCGCTGACGGAGGACGAAAAGTTGCGCTACATTTATCCGCAGGTGCGCGTGATCCAGCCGGGCGGGCCGTATTTCAAATGGCCGTGGGAAAAAATTTACAAGGTGTCGGTGGCAACGCAGACGTTGAGCATGGCGCACGACCCGGACGACCCGTCGGCGAATCAGGATGGGCAGGTGCTCGAAGCGGTGACGAAGGATCAGTTGAACACAGGCTTGTCCGGACAACTCCGTTATCGCGCATCGGAGCGAAATCTTTACGCGTATCTTTTCGGCGTAAAGCATCCGATCAGCCATGTCATGGGTTATTTCATTTCCGTGCTGCGCGAGCGCATCGCAAATTTTGAAGCGCCGAAAAATCCTGATCCTGAAGCGCTCATCGTCACCGGAATTTCCATCAACGACCTCCGCAAAAATCTCCGCGACATCAACGAACATATGGATCGGGAATGTGCGTCATCCGAGGCGCGTTATGGAATCGTGCTGGACGCATCGCTGATAACGGAGATTGACCCGCCGCCGGAAGTCGAATCCGCGCTGGCGGCAATCAACACGGCGCACAACCAGGTTTCGTCCGACATCAGTCTCGCGCAGGCGACGGCTGACCAAAAAATTGAACAATCCAAACGCGCGGTGGAAATCGAGACTCTCAAGGCGCAGGCGGAAGTCGAGCCGTTGAGACAGTTGAACGAGCAGCTTGCGGATTTGAAAAAAGCGGGCGACGGCGCGCTGGAATCTTACATCCGCAATGTCCGCCTCTCGCTTTACAGCAAGGCGCAACAAGTCATCATCGAGGAGAAAAAATCATGAACTTCATGGGTTTTGTCATCGCATTTTTTTCGGCGCTCGTTGGCTGCACGATTCTTGTGCCGACCGTTCTGGCATTCACGCGCCTGTTCGGTTTTTACACCATCGTCAACGAAGGCAGTTGCAAAGTTTATATGCTCTTCGGCAAGGTGGTCGGGGTGTTGAACGAGCCCGGCCTGCATTTTCTCATCGCCAAACTTGGGCCGAAGGCGATCATCGTCAATTTTCTCGGCAAGTGTTACGAACTGGATCTGCGCCTCGACCAGACTTATCTGCGCAGCCAGCCGGTGAATTCCGAGGAAGGCGCGCCGATGGGCATCGGCATCTGGTATGAGATGTTCATCAACGACCCGATTTCGTATCTCTTCAAGAACGCGGACCCGCGCGGCTCGCTCGCAGCCAACGTCAGCAACTCGACCGTTCGTTGCTTAAGCAACCTGCCGCTCGACAAGATGCTGCAAGACCGCCATACGATGAGCCAGACGGTGCGCGATGAGGTCACCCCGAAATCGAACGAATGGGGTTACAACCTCGGCTCGGTCTATATCCGCAAGGTGCATTTCCGCGACGTGGATATGATCAAGCAGATCGAGGAAAAAGTCGTGAACCGTTTGCGCCAGGTCACTGCCGCCATCAAACAGGCCGGCGCGAACCAGGTCAGCATCATCACCAGCACGGCGGAACGGCAGGCGGCCATCGAATTCGCCAAAGCTGCAGCGATGCGTCCGCACATCGTCGGCGAGGCGTTGCAGGAAATCTCGAAGGACAAGGAAGTCTCCGACGCACTGTTTCAGACCATCGAAACGCAGAACATCATAGACAGTCAGGCGGCGATAACACTGATTCCCGCAAACTCCGGTCTGCTCGGCCAGCTTGTCGCGGCGAAGGCGGCAAATAATCCGCCGGCAAAATAATTTCTTCGCAGAACTTTCGCTTTGAACTTTCGCCGCGCGACTTTAGTTTGAGCGTATGTTTCGTCCGTGCATTGACCTCCATGAAGGCAAAGTGAAGCAAATCGTCGGCGGCACGCTGGGCAATGCCGGCTTGCGCACGAATTTTGTCTCGGAAAAATCCGCAGCATGGTTCGCCGAACTTTACAGGCGCGACGGCTTGATCGGCGGCCACGTTGTCATGCTTGGCGCGGGAAATGAAGATGCGGCGTGCGCGGCCATCGCGGCGTTTCCCGGCGGATTGCAGGTCGGTGGCGGCATCAATGCGCAGAACGCGCGCGACTGGCTGGAGGCTGGCGCGTCGCACGTCATCGTCACGAGTTGGATTTTTCACGAAGGCCGTGTGAATTGGGAGCGGCTCAACGAACTTGTCAAGACGGTTGGCAAGTCGCGGCTCGTCATTGATTTGAGCTGTCGCAAGCGCGCAATTGTTTCTGGTAGGGCACGTCACTCCGTGCGCGCCGCTGCTGAACAGACCACGAACGGCGCGCAGGGGATTGACGCGCCCTACCACGATTATTTTGTCGTCACCGACCGCTGGCAGAAATTTACTGAACTCGTCGTAAATGAAGAGACCTTGAAAAAATTTTCCGGGTTCTGCGCGGAATTTTTGGTTCATGCCTTTGACGTGGAAGGTTTGTGCAAAGGCGTTGACCACGAACTTGTCGAAAAACTCGGCCAGTGGACACCGATTCCGATGACCTACGCAGGCGGCGCAAATTCCATCTCGGATTTGGACGCAGTCGAGCGGGCAGGGCAGGGGAAGGTTGACCTGACGATTGGTTCGGCGCTGGATATTTTTGGCGGCAGCGGCGTGAAATACGAGGACTGTGTAAAATTCAACCGCCGTCGGAAATGAAATTCCAACGGCGGTTGGTCGTGAGAATTTTAATTTACGATTTGACCGGCTCGATTTTGGTCGGGGTCAACATTTCTTTGCCGTCCTTGGCCTTGACCGTCCCGGTGACAGTAACTTTTTCCGAAGAGCCGCCGCAAATGGGATCATGCGCGGCTTTGCTCACGGCGTTTTCTTTCAAGTAATAATTTACCGTGTTTGTGCCTTGAGTGACTTGCACGACGTTCTGGCACGCTTTTGTTTCGTGCAGCGTGCATTTCCCGCAAACCATGTTGCCCGTGATCGTGACTTCGCTTTTGTCGGCAGCCAGTGCGTGTCCCGCCATTCCAGCCAGCAAAAGGCCGACGGCCAATGTTAAGATTAATTTTTTCATAAGTTTGATTTTACACCAACAGTTGTATGACAACAGCATTAACTACTTTGTTCAAGTAAATTAGACGCCTGGCTGGGCAAAAAGTTCCGCGATGACAAATTGAAATTCAGGAACCAGTTTTTCCGACAGCACTTCGCTGCCCGCCAGAATTCCTTTCAACGCCAGGCCGAATTCCGTGCTGTGATAAATCTCCACGTTGTCATAGCGCGGATCAAGCATCCACAGGCGTGGCACGCGGACGTGTTCGTAAACTTCTTTTTTGATGACCGTATCGGCATGATGATCGCCCGTGTGGACGATTTCCACGGCAAGCCAGAGTTTGCCCGTCGCCGCCATGATGAGCGCGAGGTCAGGACAAATCGTGGTCGAACGCGACACTTGGATTTTTGTGCGCGGCGCGAGCAATTGTGTGCTGCCGAGATTGGCGACGCTCGCCATCATCGCGGCGTGAAGGCGTTCGCAAATTTTTTCGTGCCGCACGCTGGGCGCGGAACGCGGCAAGGTCGCGCCGTCCAGGATTTCCTCATACGGTTGGCTCACGGATTTAGTTTCAAGTTGAAGGTTGAAAGTTGCAAGTTTTCAATTTGCTGTTGCGAATATGTTAAACTTCATTTACGAATCGCGTTAGCGTATGGAGCCAATTGATAAACCGTTTCGCTTTACATGGGATTTCTGCGTGGTGTGGGCATTGCTCGCAGTGGCGATATTTTTCTGGCGCGTCAATGGGATTTGGGGCCGTGGTATTCTCGCTGCGCTTTTTTTATTGTTGTGCCTTTTATTGCCACGTTTTTCATTTATGGCCCAGTGCTTTTGGTGCGTCAAATTATTCGAGCTGGTTCATATGGATGGTTTGTTGCACAAGTTTTCATTACGACATTGTTGGTAATCGCTTTATTTTTTGCCTGCCTTTATGTCTTTGGTCACGGGAATAACATTTCTAGTTTATGGGGTGGTGTTGCAGCATTTCTGGCCGTCATGTATTTGCATCACAGATTGAGACAGTGAGCCGTATTTAATCTTTTCTTTTCAAAAACAAGACTTGCAAAACAAATCGCAACTGATAGTCTCCGCGTCCTTTTAATAAATTTATGTCAGTAAAAATTCGCATGAAGCGCGTCGGGACAAAAAACGCCCCGGTGTTTCGCATTGTAGTAGCCGATGGCCGCAGCCCTCGCGATGGCAAGTTCATCGAGGAGATCGGCACCTATCAACCGCTTAAACCGGGCGACAACTTTTCGCTCAAACTGGATCGCGCCCAATACTGGATCAGCAAAGGCGCGCAGCCGAGCGACACTGTCGCCAGCTTCATCAAAAAGCTCGGCAAGGCGGCGACCGCTCCGGCGGCGGCTTGATTTAATTTTCCACGCCATGCAGGAGTTTCTCGAATACGTCGTCAAAGGACTCGTGCAAAATCCCGGTGCAGTGACGGTCACGCCGGTGGAACGCGCGGGCGTGACGATTTATGAATTGCGGATGGATGCGTCCGACGTTGGAAAAATTATCGGACGACAGGGAATAACGATTAACGCGATTCGTTCTTTGCTTTTGGCCGGAAGCGCGAAGAAAGGGTTGCGTTGCTCGGTTGAGATTGTCGAAGACAAACCGGCGAATTGAATTGAATTTGAGGCACGGATGAAAATTGACGTGCTCACTTTGTTTCCGGCAATGTTCGCCGGGCCGCTCGATGAAAGCATCATTATGCGGGCGCGAAAAAAAGGTTTGCTCGATTTGCAAATCCACGATTTGCGCAACTGGACGCATGATCGGCATCGCACGGTGGACGACAAGCCATTCGGCGGCGGGCCGGGAATGTTGATGAAGCCGGAGCCGCTGTTTGAAGCGGTCGAAAGTTTGCAGCGCGAAAAGACGAAGGTGATTTTGCTTTCGCCGAGCGGAAGAAAGTTTTCACAGGAAATCGCGCGCGAACTTTCGGCGGAAAAAGATTTTTTGTTGGTCTGCGGCAGTTACGAAGGTTTTGACGAACGCGTGCGGGAAAATTTGGCGGACGATGAATTGTCCATCGGCGATTACGTTTTGACGAACGGCGCGCTGCCCGCGATGGTCGTGATTGACGCAGTCGCCCGGTTGCTGCCCGGAGTTTTGGGCGACGACGAAAGCTCGCGCGACGAATCGTTTAGTGCCGGATTGCTGGAATATCCGCAATACACGCGGCCGGCGGAATTTCGCGGGATGAAAGTTCCCGACGTGCTGCTGTCCGGCAACCACGCCGAGATCAAGAAATGGCGGCGCGAACAGGCGAAGTTGCGGACGGAAAAACAGCGACCGGATTTGCTAAAATAGTTTTGAATTTTTAGTGTTGAGTTTTGAGTTGGAAAACGCGGCAACTAAAAATTAAGAATTAAAAACTCAAAATTGAATTTAATATGAACCAGGCATTACAAGAAAAAATTGAATCGGAACAATATCGCAAAGATGACGCGAAATTCGGCGTCGGCGACTCGGTGAAAGTGCATACCAAAGTCGTCGAAGGCGACAAGGAACGCATCCAGATTTTTGCGGGCGTCGTCATCGGCCGGCGCGGACACGGCCTGAACGAGACGTTCAGCGTGCGCCGCATCAGCTACGGCGAAGGCGTCGAGCGAGTGTTCCCGCTGCACTCGCCGCGCGTGGACAAGGTTGAAGTCGAGCGCCACGGCCAGGTGCGCCGCGCGAAACTCACCTACCTCCGCAAACGCCTCGGCAAAGGCGCGACGCTGGTGAACGAAAAACAGGAAAAAGCCGTGGCCGCACCGGCGAAATAATTTCGCGAACAAATTTTCACGAAGGCGGGGCGAAAGCCTCGCCTTTTTTATTTCAAAGTCGCGGAGCGACGAATGGAAATTAGCCAGCTACGAAGTGGCTGGTGACGGATGAAAATAAATTTTGTGCCGCAAGGCACGATGGATCTTTTCCGGGCAATCCGGCGTCGTTTCAGGACGCAAATTCTTTTCGGATGATTTTCCAGCCACTTCGTAGCTGGCTAATTTCCGGTGTCCTTTTGGGACAAGTGCGGACAAAATTCGGCGCTAACGCCTCGCCATTTTATTTAAGAAAACTTTGTTCCCATAGGATGTCGCGGATCATCTGGCGGAAGTTTGCTTTTAAGGGTTTCAATTTTCTTGCCTTGTTCCTCTAAAACCACGCGTTCAACCCGTGGTTTCCAAAGCTGATAAAGTTTAGTGGTGTTCTGATACAATTTAGGAATGTTGTCCTGCCGATATATTCCAATAAAGAAGGAAAGGACTTCGCATTGGTGGCAAAACGACTGTCCAGTTGGAATGAAGGCAATTCCTTCGTCTGCTAAATCATTTGTAAAATATTGTGCAAACGATTCAATTTCGTTCATCGCATTGATTATTTTTGCACGAAAAGGCGCGTCAGACCAAATCTGGTGATTAACAGAATTTACAGGTGCGGGAATAAATGGAAAATCTCGATTGGGTTGTGGAGGAATATATTTTCTCCGCGTTAATTCATTAAAAACATCATCTATATGTGGAATAATCTTTTCGGCAAATCGCTCGCATTGCTGGATAGCTAATGCTGTTGCTTCTCGGCGAGACCTTAAAATTATATCTTTTCTTGAAACCTCGATTTGCTCCAGCGTGAGTTTGTTTTGGTCGAGAGAAGATTTTGCTTGTTTAATTGCAGCATGAACTTGTTTTAGTGCATAAACAGCCGCCCCCGCCAAAATCACATTTGCAGCCCATGAAAGACATTCCAGCCAATGAAAATCTGGTGGAGCAACATCGCCGAGAATAAAACAATTCATTGGTAGTTCAAGCTGACGATTTAGCTGTTACTGTCAATTAGATAATTCCTTTTCACCTCAAATGATTCGCCGCGTCGGCAAAGCCGGCGACGATTTCATCGCGGGACTTCAAGTTGCGGATGCGCACGTAGGATTCGCTTTCCACTTTGGCCGTGAACGCCGCCTTCAATTCCTGCGCGCGTTTGAACTGCTTGTCCGGCTTGGCGGGCGTGAGCGGATACTCGACGGCAAAGCCGGAGGCGCGCAATTCCTGGATAAGTTTCAGCGACGGCGCGCGGAGGGTTTCGTCCTCGATCAAAACAAAAACGTCCACGTTCGCGTCGAATTTCGGCAGCAGGCCGCGCGCCTTCAAAATCTCCAGCAGCACCACGTCGCCCATGCCGAAGCCGAGCGCGGGCAGGTTCACCTTGCCGCCGCTGATGAGCTTGACAAGATTGTCGTAGCGTCCGCCACCCGCGATGGCGCGAAACTCGCCCTTCGCATCGAACGCCTCAAACACGACGCCGGTGTAATACGCGAGGCCGCGAATGACGCGGTAATCAATCTTCACGAAACTCCCGAGGCCGCGCGCGGCGAGATTTTGCAAAATATTTTCCAGCTCCGCCGTCGGCTTGCCGGATTCGATGAATTGATTCACGTCCGCGAGGGAAAATCCAAGCGCGGATAATTTCTTTTCGGATTCTTCCGGCGGAGTGCGTTCGAGTTTATCAATGATTTGGAAAAAGTTGTATTCGTTTGCCGAATCGTTTTGGGGAGCGCACGCCTCTGACGTGTGGTTTTCGGCGTCCCGCCGAAAACTCGGAGAATCCGGCGAGACGCCGGATTCCACACGCGAGACGCGTGTGCTCCCCATTTTATAAAATTCCTGCCACGCATTGCGGCTGCTCAAGCGGATGACAAAATCCTGTTCGGTCAGACCAAACGCGCGCAATGTGTCAATGAGCAGCGCGATCAGTTCCGCGTCCGCCGACGGATCGCTTTCGCCGATAATGTCGGCGTTGAATTGAAAATGTTCGCGCAGCCGGCCTTTCTGCTGGCGTTCGTAGCGGAAGAGTTGCGGCAGCGCAAACCACTTGATGGGCTTTTTGTAATTGCGCTCGTGCGCTGCGACCATGCGCGCAAGGGTAGGGGTCATTTCAGGTCGCAACGAAATGGCGCGTTCGCCTTTGTCCGTGAAGTTATAGAGTTGCCCGACAATTTCTTCACCGCTCTTCGTCGTAAAAAGTTCGAGAGGTTCGAGCGGTGGGCCGTCGTATTCGCGGAAATTGTAGCGCTTGGCGGTTTCGCGCCATTTGTCAAAAATGAATTGTCGCGCGTCGGCGCTCCACGTGTCGGTATGCGGGAGCGGTTCGGGATAAAAATCTCTGAATCCGGGCAATCGTTCCATCCATAGAAACTAAATTGCCCGCGCCAAAAAGAGAAGACGAATCAGTCTTGTTTATTTTTCGGCTTGGCGGGAAGCTTGAGGACTTCGGCGCGCATTTCCTTGCCAGCTTTGAATTTCACCATCGCGCGGGCAGGAATCTGCACATCCACCTCCGGTTTGTTTGGATTGCGCCCGACGCGCGCCTCGCGAGTCTTGACTTCAAATACGCCGAAGTTGCGCAGTTCCACCTTGTCGCCTTTGGCGAGCGACTCGGTGATGTAGTCGAGGGTTTTTTGCACCACGTCAAAAACCTGTTGCTGGCCAAGGCCGGTTTCATCGCTGATGCGTGTGACGAGATCGCGTTTTGTAAGGGTCATAATTTCTTTGGATTGATTGATATATTCACGCAACGACGCGAATTGTCCAGAAATCGCTGGCGAGATTTGCCGAAATCAAATTTAAAACCGGCGTCAAACGTTGATATAAAACGGCTTTGTATTTTAACGCGTCGGAATAATATTTCGCGGGCGGCTTGGTTTTGAATTTGGCGATGACGTAAGGCCATTCGGTTTCGGGACAATCGCCAGATTTGCCGACGCTTTTGATGCCGTCACGGATTTGCGCTCCACTGTCCGAGGCAACCGTGTACTCAATGACACGTTTGTTGTAATAAATGAAAAGACGCGATGGATTAAAAATCTGCGCGGTTTTTTGCTTCATCTGGTCGAACTGGATCGCTGCGGCAATGGCGTTGGCCGTGCAACTTCCGAGTTGGCCTTGGTCATAAACCGGCGGACATAGCGCGCGTAAATCAACATTGGCGGGCAACACGCCGGTAATTTCAGCGGGCGCAGAGTAAAGCTGGTCTCGATGATCCGGCAAATCCGGAAGCCAGCCATAATGGTAAACCTTGTAGCTCATACCTTTCTTTTCAGATTTGTTGCCAACTATTTAATCTTTACATAAATCGTGTCAACTAAAATTTAGACTGCGGACTTTGAAAATGAAAAATGCCAGCATATCCCTTTGTAATTTCGTTGCATAATTATAGTCTTACAATGTTTGGACGCTTCGTGAAAACAGCGTAGCCAAAAACTCACGCCGCGCAACGGCGAAAACGATTGACAAATCGCGTGCGATTTGCGACAATCATTCATCGGAAGCGATAGCCCAAACGCGGGCGAAACAGGGACACGACACCCTCTCAAAAACGGCGCGTAGAACTCAACGAAAGTCTTCTGCCTATGTCGTGTTACCAGAAAAAATTCAGCGCGAAGAAATCGCTGTCCAGTCTCCAATAAAAATTGGGACTTCGGACACGGTTCGTCTTTTCAAAATCTGCCGCGAGACAACTGCGTATCTGGAAAACTTGCATCGTGGCATCTGCGATAACAGGGCAGGGGCAATCACCGAGGCGGTGAACTTTGCACGATGGCTGCAATTCTCCGGCGTAGTCGCCCTGCTCGAAGCATATCCGCAACCCACTCCGCTCGCCGTGGACGGCAAAGCCGTGCGTAGGCTCACCGAGGACGTAATACAGGCGTGCGGTGAACGTATGCACGGTGGCCGTCCTGCCTATAATCCGAACGACTCCCGCATGGATACGCTTAATGCAAAACTCGACTTGGTGCTGTCGCAACTTGCGCCAACAATTTCCACGCCGCTACCGCAATCGGCTGATGTGGTTCCCATGCTTCCGGTGGGCGCTGCGCTTCACGACTTGCGCGACGTGGAATCTTCTTATGAACGTGCGGCGAGTTGAAGCCATGATGTGTTGTATAGGTCGGTTGCAACATTTCGTTGTGCGCCTCGCCGCCTTGTTTCAGCCTGGGGAAACCTGCGCAAAGAATCGTGAGCCAAGGGGGTGGGTTCAAATTCTTTTGCCCGGTGGGGACGCCCGGAAAAACCGTTCCGGCTTTTGCGGATCGGTTTTGAGGACGCCGGGCAAAACAAACCAATACCCGGCGCGAATCATCCGCAAAAAAGAAATCGAAAAATTATCGCTTCGGTTGAAAACGAGAATCGTCCGCGCGGGATTTACTACTGGTTTGAGGGACGGCAGGCTCGCTCAAGTTTTCCAATTTTTTATGTTCGTAAAAACGGGGATAGGCTGGTTCTTCTGGAAACCATTTACGAATGTTTTTCCAGTAGAGTTTTATGGTTATCAGTGGCAGGCAAATCCCTGTGCAAATGATTGCCCACAACATGAGGGCAAAAATTATTCTTTGCCACCACGGCATCAAATCCCAAAACGCTTCAAAAGAATCAAAATTCATAACACGCACCGCAAAACATCCAAAACTTCGCCTCAATCTTATGGCCTTGTAAATAGTCCATGTCCAGCAATAACAAAGGAATGATGACCACACGCGCGCCGCGTAGCGGCGCGCGCGTGGTCGCTTACCTTGTTTATACTAAACAACTAATCTTCACTTATTGTATTGACAATAAGTATCCGATATGTTACGTTGCATAACAATGAAGAAAGTGCTGGTAAAACATCTGAAACCGAGTCACGAAGTCACCGTGATTCACGATACGCCGCACGCTTTTCACTCTACGAAAATTACCGCCTCCGAACTCGTCGCGGCGAATTTTGGTGATTTAGAACTGGAATCCGACGAGGAGGGTCAGGACGATAAAAATGAGGACGCAACTTTGGTTCTTGCATCGCTGGACGATTACAACCTTGTCAGGGCTGCGGTCGGCGGTCAGCGTGTGTTGCCAGTCATGGGGCGTCCGCCGTTGCCAGAAACCAAAAGGGCATCGGAGCAAATTCAGCTTCGAGTAACTGCGGAGCAAAAGAAATCATACACAGCGGCGGCAGCGCGCGCTCGGCGTATGAACGTATCCGAGTGGATAAAAGACACGCTGGACACGGCGGCGGCAAAAACTTCTTGAACCCTTAAAAGCCATTTGGCAATGTTCTCACCCATGAAATTAAAGTTACACAATGTTTGTTATATTTAATGTATAGCAGTCATTTATTGACGGGTCGTTCATTGTTAGTTTATTGGTTTTAAATGAGAACTCGATTGGTCATCTTACTTCTGACCAGCTTCTGGCTGGCGATGACCGTCTCCGCGATGGATCGGTGGACGGCGCTTTCGATGATTGAAAGCGGTGATGACGATAATGCCGTCGGGCCGGGCGGAGAAATTTCACGTTTTCAAATCCGGCGCACACTCTGGCCGGGTGGCGATCCTCAAAATCCACAAGTCGCACTTGCAGTCGCCCAAGGAATCATGCGTCCGCGGCTCGCCGGATTCCAGCAAAGCCACAAACGTGAGGCGACCGATTTTGAATTTTACGTTTTATGGAACGCGCCTTGGCAGGCAGATCATCCCAGCACCGTCGTCACGGAACGCGCCCGGCGGTTTACAAATCTTGTTGAGCTTGTTCAGCGCTGAAAATTTTCGCCACTTCATAGACTTTCAGATATTTGCGGACGGTTTGCTCCCAGGAGAAATCCGCCTTTATCGCGTTTCGCCGATAGCGGCGGAGCAATTCCGGTTGTCCGTAGATCGCCAGCGACTTGCGGATCGCTTTGGCCAGTGAACGCGCCGAGTATTCCTGGAATTTAATTCCGTTGGCGTGGGCTGCGTCCTGCGTGAAATCAATCACGCTGTCGTCGAGGCCGCCGGTGGCGCGCACAATCGGGATCGTGCCGTAACGCAAACTATACATCTGGTTCAGACCGCACGGTTCAAAATGCGATGGCATCAGATAAAAATCACAGCCTGCCTCGATGCGATGCGCCAGGCTTTCATCGTAACCGACACGCACCGCGACCTTGTTTGGAAAACGTTTTGCCAATTCCTGATAGCCGCGCTCGAATATCGGCGAGCCGCTGCCGAGCAGAACGAATTGAATGTCGGAACTCAACATTTCTTCCAGCGCGCCGAGTTCAATGTCCACCCCTTTTTGTTCCGCGAGCCGGGAAATTGTGCCGAACAGCGGCGTATCTTTTCGCTCCGGCAAGCCGACCTCTTTTTGCAACGCAAGTTTGTTGGTTGCTTTTCCAGCCAGTCGCGTTAACGAATAAGTGCGCGGCAAAAATGGATTTTTCGTCGTATTCCATTCGCCATAATCAACGCCGTTGAGAATCCCAAAAAATTGCTTCTGCCGCTGGCGCAATCGGTCGTCCAGCGCACAGCCCAACGCTTCCGTCATGATTTCGCGCGCGTAACGCGGACTGACCGTCGTGATCATGTCCGCAAAAACAATCCCCGCCTTGAGGCAATTTAATTGCCCGTAAAATTCTGCGCTTTCGATGTTGAAAAATTCCTGCGGCAAATTTGTCAATGCGAACGCCGCCGCAGGAAAAGTTCCCTGATACGCTAAATTGTGGATCGTCAGGCAGGTTGGCGGCGGATTCCCCCACCCTTCAGTATTTTTTTGGTGCAAAATCAACGCGGGAACAAGCGCAGTTTGCCAATCGTGGACATGAACCACATCCGGCCGCCATGCAAGATAACGCGCGAGATGCGCAACGCATTTTGAAAAGAAGATGAAACGCTCCGCATTGTCCGTATAGCTGCGATTGTTTTCCTCGTAAAGCGAAACGCGGTCGAAAAATTCCGGTTGGTCGATGAAATAAACCGCCAGTCCTTTTTCAAGTTCGAGCGAAAATAATTCCGCCTGCGCGCGGCTCGTGCCCAATGGCAAATCAAACTCCCAGTCCACGCGCTGGATTTGCGGAAATTTCTCGCGGATGCCGCGATAGAGCGGCGTGACGATCCGCGCCTCGTGGCCCGCGTGCGCGAGCGCCTTGCCGAGCGCGCCAACCATGTCGGCCAGGCCACCGGTCTTGGAGAACGGATGAACTTCGCTGCTGGCGAGCAGAATTTTCATTTGCCGGAATCAACCACCAAGGCACCAAGACACCAAGAAAAGAGGATGGAAAAATTCCTTTGTGCCTTTGTGTCTTGGTGGTTCAAGTTAA
>DATAUQ010000037.1:0-4184 GCA_036268155.1 Verrucomicrobiia bacterium
AAAATGAAATAATCAGGATTTTCCTATTTAACATATTTATAATGTGACGGTTACAATAATTTTAGATCAGTTTTTTTGAATGGTAAGCTATTCCGACGTTTTGATGGAAATTAATCTTTTTGTTGTCAATTGGGGTAAAAAACCCTGCCTGATAAGCTGTGCCTATGAAGGTAAATCTAACCTAATCTTCAAAATGTTTCGCGGAAAGGTTGTTTGGCTTGGAACAACTTCAGCAAGCTTTCATTTTTATCCGTGATTTCTTTTTGGCCCTTATCCGTCGCGCGGTTGTTTGATTTTTGAATGGTCGCGATGGCTTCCTCAAATTGGCCGGTTTCGGCATAGGCTGCGGCGAGTGTCGCAAGAAAAACGGGTTGTTGGTTTTGGGTCAGTCCGCAGGCGCGCTTGGCAAGTTGAACAGCTTCCGCGCCGGAACGATTTTTTGGATTTGGATCGGTGGCGAGAATCCAGGCAAGCTCGTTGAGCGCGTCGGGAAAATCCGGGGTCAGGCGGATCGCTTCGCGGTAATGTGCGATGGCATCACTGGATTTGTGCTGCCGTGACAAGGCTTGCGCGAGGCGGAAGTGCGCCTTGGTTTCATTCGGTGAGAGTCGGACTTCTTCTGAAAATTGTGCGGCGGCTTCGGCGGCCTGATGATTGTCGAGCAGCGCAAGGCCAAGGTTAAAATACGCCTCCGGGTCGTCGGGTTTCAACCGGACGGCTGCGGCAAAATGCGGAATGGCTTCGGCGATTTTTTTTTGTTTGACCAGAGTCGTGGCCAAGTTCAGATGTGCGACGGCAAAATCAGGCTTGAGCCGCAGGGCTTCGGAGAATTGGGCAATGGCTTCGTCGAGCCTGTTCTGCCGCGACAGAACCGAGCCGAGGGCATTGTGCGCCTCGGGAAATTCAGGCCGGTCGGTCAATGCGATGTTGAATCGTTGCGCGGCTTCTTCCAACCGATCATGCTGCACAAAATATATGCCCAAATCATATTGAATGTCCGGGTCGTTCGGCGTGAGGTTGGCGGCGCTTTTAAGATGCGCGAGCGCCTCGTCCGTTTTGCCATATTTCAGCAAGCTCATGGCCAGATTAAATTGTCCCTGCGGATAACGCGGTTCGAGGCGCACAGTTTCCGAATAAAGAAACAGCGCTTTTTCCTTGTCGCCGGCTCTTTCAAAGGCCTTGCCAAGCGTGTTGTCGGCGACGTAATTATCCGTCGTGACGGAAATCGCGTGCAAAAAAAGCTGGATGCTGCTCTGCCAGTAATTGAGTTGAAGCGAAGTCACCGCCAGACAGCCGGCAAATGCCACGCTTGCGGCCAGCGGCAGAAATTTTTTCCGCTCCGGCCATAAATCAAAAAGATCATTCATGCCCCAAACAACGAGAATAAAAAGTCCTATGCTGGGAATGTATGTGTAACGGTCGGCCATGGATTGCGCGCCGACTTGCACGAGGCCGATGGTCGGAACCAGCGTCCCTAAAAACCAAAGCCAGCCGACGATCAGATACGGATTTTGTTTTGAGCGAAAAATGAACAATGCCGACCAAGTGATCAGCAGCAGGGCTGCGCCGACCACAAAAAGAACTGGCCAGTGATGTGGATAGGGATAAACGATCGCGAGGTCGGTCGGCCAAAACAGTTTGGAAAGATAACGCACATAAGCCAGCGCGGCGTTTGCCATGCGCATCGGAAGAGGCGATTGCCAGAAAGCACCGGCGGTTTTTTGAACCAAAAACGTCACGACGCTTGCCGCCGCCGCCAACGCAAAAAATGGAATTTTTTCCACGACCAAAAAAATCACAGTCCGCACCCAACTTTTAGCCGTTGGATTTTGCGCCGGAATATTTTCCAGATTTGATTCAGCGCCGAAATCGGGCAGGCGAAGACGGTCCAGCGGCCAGAAATCCAGCAGCAACAAGACAAACGGCAGCGTCACGACCATCGGCTTGGACATCAGGCCGCAGGCGAACAAAAACAACGCCAGCACATAAAAAACCTTGGACTTTGGACTTTGGACTTTGGACAAGTCCACGAAGTGCGCATAGGCCAGCAAAGTCAGCATCCAAAAAAATGCGCTCAATACGTCTTTCCTTTCTGAAGCCCACGCCACCGATTCGACGTGCAATGGATGCCATGCGAACAGCGCCGCCACAAATGCGCTGCGCCACATCGCGCCCGTCATTTCTTTCAGCAGCAGAAACAGCAGCAGAGTATTGGCGATGTGGAAAAGCAGATTCGTCAGATGATGGCCGCCGGGATTCAGGCCGTATAAATCGCAGTCCATCATGTGCGAAATCCACGTCAGTGGATGCCAGTTCGCCGCCTCGCCACTTTGGAAAGCCCAAACGATATTTGTCCAGGTCATGCCGCTCGTGACGTGCGAATTTCCAACAATGTATTCGTCATCGTCGAAATTGATGAACGGGTGGCTGGTCAGCGGCCAATACACGGCGAGCGTCACCACGGCGAGCGCGAGGCAAATGATCGCGAAGATTTGGTTCTGCGTCGGTTTCGTCGTGGGCATAACAATTCGCTGAAATTAAAACTTCACGAGTTCACTTTTCCGCCGCACAAACCGGGGGGATTCCCAATAGCCAGCTTCACGCGCCAGCGAAATCGCCTGGGCGAAATTTAATCCAACTTCTTCCGACGCGTGGGCATCCGAGCCAAACGTGATCGGCACGCCTTTTTGAAAGGCAAGCCGTAGAATTTCGCGACTCGGATAAATCTCTTTGCAATCTTTTCGCAAACCGGCGGTGTTCAATTCAATCGCGCAGCCGGATTTTTTTGCGGCCTTCAGAAACTTTTCGTAAAGCGGCGCGCAATCTTGCGCCGGACGGATGCCGAATTTTTTCGGCAAATCAACATGGCCGATGATTTCAAACAATTTTGATTCCGCCGCCAACTCGAGCCGCTCGAAATAGATTTGCCAGACTTCAAACGCATCACGGTTTTTCCACTCGGATAATTTCTGCGGATCGTCAATCGCCCATGAGCCGGAAACATAATGCACTGAACCGATGAAATAATCCCACGGATGCCGCGCGGCGAGTTTGCGAATCCAGTCCTCGCCGCCGGGCAGATAATCCACTTCGAGCGCGAGGCGGATTGTCAGTTGTGGAAATTCCTTTTGCGCGAGTCGGACTTTGGCGACGTATTCGTCGAGCTGGTCGGCGCGCATCCGCCAGTTGTCGAAATCGTCGCGCGGCATCGGCGAATGGTCGGAGAAGCCGATTTCCGTCAGGCCGACTTCGACGGCGCGGCGCGCGTAATCCACCGGCTCGCCGGTCGCGTGATGGCAGAGCGGCGTGTGCATATGATAATCGGGCGGCAACGACATGGTGTCAGTGTTGAGAGTTGGATGTTGAGAGTCGAACAAAAATTTGTTGTCACACCTGAAACTTATGCGATGAGTTATACGTCTGAAATGGTATGTTAAAGCCGCTTTCCAAAGATCGATGGGATTTTGAGACGGCGGCGCATTTGTTGAATCGCGCCGGATTTGGTGGGCCGCCGACGGAAATCGAAAGGCTGGCCGACTTGGATCACGACAAGGCTGTTTCTTCATTGATTGATTACGAAAAAATTCCCGATCCAACGCTAAATCCCGACTGGGCGAAACCCGACCCGGCGCGGCAGCAGCAAATCCGCGACGTCAACCAGACCGGCACGCCGGAGCAGAAGAAAGCGTTGCAGCAGGAGCAAAACCAAATCCAGCAACTAGAGATGCTTGAACTGCGCGGCTGGTGGCTGCAGCGCATGGCGCGCGGGCCGAGGCCGTTTCAGGAAAAAATGGTTTTGTTCTGGCACGGGCATTTTGCGACGAGCGTGGAAAAAGTCCGCGACCCATATTATATGTGGCGGCAAAATGAACTGTTCCGCCGCATCGGCACCGGCAACTGGCAGCAGCTTCTCACCGAGGCGGGCAAAGACCCGGCGATGCTCGTCTGGCTCGACCAGGCGCAAAGCCAAAAGGCGCATCCGAACGAAAATTTCGCGCGCGAGGTCATGGAACTTTTTTCGCTCGGCGAAGGCCATTACACCGAACATGACATTTCCGAAGGCGCACGCGCCTTGACCGGCTGGTCGCTGGACCGCATCAATCAAAAATATATTTACCGCCCGTTTTTCCACGACAACAACGATAAAACTTTTCTTGGCCGCACGGGAAATTTCGACGGCGACG
>DATAUQ010000038.1:0-3566 GCA_036268155.1 Verrucomicrobiia bacterium
GGTTTTATCCATCGTGCCGCGCGACGTGATGAACATCATCAATCCGCCGGGGCGGACTTTTTCGAGTCCCGCCGCGAAGAAATAATCGTGAATCAAAAAGCCCTGCTTGTTGAATTTGAGGTCGTAAGGTTTGTAGTCGCCGAAAGGAATGTTGGAAATGGCAACGTCAAAAAATTCATTGGCAAGCTGCGCGTTTTCAAACGGCTTGTTTTGAATGTCCGCGTCGGGATACAACGCCTTCGCGATTTGCGCCGTGAGCGGGTCAATTTCAATGCCGGTGATGGTGGAACGCGACTGAATTGAATCCGGCATATAGCCGATGAAATGTCCGATGCCGCAAGCCGGTTCGAGGATGCGCCCTTCCCTGAAGCCCAATCGCGTCAAAGTTGAATACATGGCGTGGATAATTTCGCCGGATGTATAATGGGCGTTGAGCGTGGAAGCGCGCGCCGCGCGAAATTCTTCCTCGGAAAGCAGCTTGGAAAGTTGTTTGCTTTCCGTCTGCCAGTCGCCTGACGAACTGAAAATTTGAGGCAGTCCGCCCCAGCCGACATAACGCGCCAGCGCGGATTTTTCCTCTTGGGTGGCCGGACGTTTTTCGTCCTGAAGTTTGCGGACGAGCTTGATCGCCGCGAGATTGGCGCGGCACTTTTCCTTTAGCGAGCCTTCGCCAACGCCATCGGCGGGGGAAATCCGGTAATTGTTTTGATTGCGGACTACTCGTTCTCGCTCTGCTCTGGCTGTAAAAAGATGTATCGTTCCCGAACCATCTCCCACGCCCTGTCGTGCGCCTGTTGCGCTGTCATTTCCTTTTGAAACTGCATCGTCAGGTCGTAGAGTTCGCTGGCTGTTCTTTCCTCCGCTTCTTGAAGCGCCTCCTGAAGCCTGCCCTCCGCTTCCAGTTCGCCTACCATGTTCGGAAGAAATTCCCGCCAGTGTTTTTCCGCCATTCTGCCGTATTGCGTCAGTTGTATTGGTGCTGTTGCTGTCATAACGGTTTGCGTTGAATGTTAAGTCAAGCTGCTCGGCTTCGACTGCCTTCGTATCTGGTCGTTTTGCCGCCATAAAAGATAATCACTTTTTGGAAAAAATCCAATTTGAATTGATGTTGCGTTATTGTTTGAACCCAAAGATTTTCCACCGCAGAAAATATCCGGCTTTCGACAAAAATGTTTTTGCGGCACGGACTGTGGGAAGGCGTGAGAATGATGGATGCCAGAGCATCAGACGGCGTGATTGAACTTTTGTTCGGACTATTTCGGGCGTGAATGACGCCGGAAAAAATTCGACGATGTTGACGTTGAGAGCCTTTGCCAAAAAAATCAAATCGCAATCGGTAATTCGCTTTTGAGTGACTTCCATTTGCGCCACGCCGGTGCGACTGACCTTCCAGCCCATTGAACGGAGTTTTGTGGAGAGATCATGCTGCGTCCAGCGACGGTCTTTCCGCAACTTTTGCAGTTGCGGGCCGACAAGATTCATGTTTTTCGGAACGGCCATAATTTGTGTCAAGTGATGTGGCCGCAAGAGCGCATGACTCGTAGCGGCGACATCAAACCCATTCGCTTGGCTGCAACGTCAGCAAAGTCTTACGGCTTTTTGCAAGCGGGGCGCGGCGTTCGACAGGGAAAAGGGCGAACGGCCAGCGCATCAAGCCGAAGCAAAAACCGTAAGTCTTTGCCAAGTGTGCCGCTTCATGCCGCCATTTTCATTCCCGCCGATTGCGTTTGAGCGCGACTGTTCTGCGGCGTTTTTCCAAGTTTGAAAACGTGCCGCGCCAATTGCGCCGTTGCGCGTTCGCGCTGGTCTTCCGGCAAACGCTTCAGGAGCGTGTCGAACGCCTGCTTCGCTTCGGGGTCGCTCTCCAACTTCTGCATGATGCCGTTGTTCATCTTTTGCATCCGCTCGTATTTTTCGACTTCGTTCAAGACGAGCTTGCGAACGGCGCGCTCATGCGGGAGTTCGTCGAAAAATTTGAAGCGGTCGGGATTGGTTTTAATCCATGCGTCAATTTTTTCATTGGTTTTCGGATTTTCACGGTATTGCACCGTGCCGTTTGTTGCCGCCGACGATTCGGCGGTTTTTGATTTTTCTTTTGCCATACGTTTTGACTGTTGATGTTTATGTTTTACCAATCATTCGTTCCCTTCGCAGAAGGGACGGGCGATGTGGTGAACGAGTTTTCGGCCTGCGTTTTCCGAAATTCTTCTTCGAGCGCGTCGAGGCGGATTTGGGTTGCGGATACTTCCCTTTGAAGCCGGATGTTATCAACGGCAACCTGCGCGGTTGCGGGAAGTGCTTTTGAAAATTGGCTTACCACGTCGTTCATCTTTTGGCTTTGCTGAAGCAGGATTTGAGTCGCGGCCTTTTGTCGGCTCACTTCGGCGGCGATTTCGGGAGTGAGCGGGCTGTCCTTGTGCGCCGGATCAATGATGCCGATTACCGGCCCGCCCGGAACATTCACCTGCTCGTTGGGATGCAAGTTCCATTTGGCGGTCGTCTCCACGCGATAAATGGTATGCGCCTCGTGCATCATCAGCCCGTCGCTTGGGTCAATGTATCGGCCTAACGAATATGCCTTGACGTTTTCGCCATAGCGCATGGATTCCATGTCGCCGGTGGCGAGCATTGTTCCCGGCACGGAAGGCGGCATTTGCACGACGATGGGTTTTCTGCTGGCGCAAGCCGACAGCAAAATCAGCGGAAGAAAAATGAGGATTCGTTTCATGGCGTGACTCCGTTTCGATACATGGCCGCATTGGGCGGAAAATAATTCCGCGCGGACGCGGCGGGTTGGTTTGTTTCGCTGGCAAAATCGTTGGGCGAAAAACGACTGCCGCCGATGAGGGCGTCCGATTGGTCAATCGTCTCGGTGACGTAAAGATAAAACTGTTTGCCAGCCGGAACGCGGACATAAAAGCCGTCGCGCTCAATCGTGTCTAAAATCTGCTGCGCGTAGGCTTGCAAAACCGCCTGTGCGCCGGTAAGCGGCGCGTTCTGCAACGTCGGCACAATTTGACTGCCGTAAATGGTCGGCTGCGTCTGGGTGAACGCGCTGGCTGCGCCGCTTAAAAAAGTCGCCGCGAATAATTTTATCTCGGCCATGTTGTCGCTTTTGAGAACCTGGCCTCGCAATCCCGCGCTGCCGTCCGTGATACCCCAGCCGTCGCCATTGGGATCGGCTTCACGGTCGAGCGCGATGCCATTGAGTCTCAATTCCTCGCCGTTCTGCCAAACGAGCGTCCAGTTGTCGCCACTGGCGATGCGTTCACGGCTCCGGTCGGTCTGCGCCTTGCCGTGAACTTCCGTGCCAGCCGGAATAATCAACCGGCCTCCGAAATAAATATCTTCCGTCACCAAGCCGATGATGGGCGTTTGAATGGAAGATGAATCAACGGTGACGATGAGTTCGCACGGAATCAACCGGCCATACGGCGCGAAATTTTTGCTCAACCGCTTTTGTTCCGATTGCACGGACTCGGCAAACAAGCTGATGGGCAACTCCGCCGGTTTTGGCGGCGGGTTTGTGGTTTGTATTCCTGTCTGCGAATTGTCGGGCGGGGTCG
>DATAUQ010000039.1:0-6845 GCA_036268155.1 Verrucomicrobiia bacterium
GCCCATCGCGATGGTCGAGGTCGCCCAGTCAATCACGATGGGAAAACCGATCGCGTCCTGCGTCGGGAACGCCCACGAATGCGGGTTCGTGCCCATCGTCGGCGTCTTGCCGCCGAATGGCACGACTTCGGACGTGGCTGACGTGCAGTTCGTGTAGGCGAGATAGCCCTTGAGCGCGGCGTCCATGACATAGCCGCCGCCCCAGAGATAATGCGTCGCGTTGTCCACGCTGACCATGCCCACGCCGAATTTGTCGGCGAGCTTCATGCAGGTGTCCATCGCCTCGTAGGCGACGGCCTGGCCGAGTTTGTTGTGGCCGTTCCAGATTTCGGCGGCGGCGAAGCGTGATGGCAGCTTCTCGATTTTCGCGCCGGGCGTCCAGCGGCCGACCTTGCTGCCGAACAGTTCGTCGAGGTGCAGCGCCTTGATGGCGTTGTGCGTGCGGATGCCGTAATACGCGGCGCTGGCGCAAAACCGCGCGCCGGCGGCGGCCTCGGCGGCATCGTAACCGCGCTTGAGATACGCCTGCGTGACAAGTGAATCGTGTTTGTCTTTGGGGATGATGTAGTAGGTTTCGGGCATAAAAATTAATAGCTCAAGGCGATTGTGAAGGAATCTCGCCGTTCAATGCCTTTTCAATTTCAGATTTAAATTCGGGAAGATTGGATTCTTTAGAAATTCTATCAACAATTTGTTGGGCATCAGTCTTCCGGCCTGTAATCGTTAAAACAGCGATGAGAGTTGTAGTCCGATTAACAAGATATTGATTTTCAAAATTTTTAAGGCTTGTGTCATCACTTTCAGTGGCATGTTTCATCGTGTAACGATAGATTTGTAGGATTTTGTCCATTGAGGCATTTGCATCAATGTATTTACCGCATAGCTGATATTGTTTGGATTTGATTAGTGCAGGCAAAAGATAATGTTGTGAATGACCAAAAACTGTTTTTGCCAACACAGAATTGTTAGCGTCCAACCAAATGAAAAGTTCCAAAGTTTTATCGTAATCTTTTAAGGCATCATTGATTGCAATAAAATCTACGCAATTATTCAAAGCGTCTTTTCCTTGACGCACATTTTGTTCGGCGTCATCTCGAATTGCTTTAAGCTTATCAAGTGCTGGCGGATAATTTTGTCCCAAATTTACCCAATCGCCTAAAGCGAATGATAAGCGAACACCTGTTTCCGCAGAATCGTATTTCAAAGCATTTTGAAAAAACCAAACTTGTTTAGCCAGTGCATCGGAATAATTTCCAGCGCGGGCGTCGGCTTCTGCTTCGTCCAAAATTTTACTTGGATTCGGATTCTGCGGTGGCGTCCAAGTTGAAACTGTGGATGGCGTTGTATTTGTTTGTTTGCTGCAACTTGTAATTAGCCCAGCACCAATTAGCAAAATTAGAATGTAACGCATATAATCAACTCGCTTTCTTCACCGCCACTTCGGGATTAGCTGCTGTTGGGTTTTGCACAATTCTTCAGAAGATGGCAGATGCGAAAACGTTATGTCAATTTCGCCAATCACATGATCGGCAATGTGAAATAGAACGTAGCGCCTTCGTCAATCTTGCCTTCCGCCCAAGTGCGTCCGCCATGACGCGCGATAATGCGGCGCACATTCGCCAGTCCGATGCCCGTGCCTTCAAATTCATCCTGGCGGTGCAGTCGTTGAAAAACGCCGAAAAGTTTGTTGGCATATTTCATATCGAAGCCGACACCATTGTCGCGGACGAAGATTGTAATTTCTCCGCCCGCTTCTTTCAAGCAACCGATTTCGATTTCAGCCGGATTGCGCGGGCGAGTATATTTGACCGCGTTAAGAATCAAATTGTTGAAAACTTGTCGAAGCAGAGATGGATCGGCTTGTATTTGGGGTAGCGGGGTTTTCTTCCAAATAATGTTGCGACCTTCAATTTCCGGTTGCAGGTTGCCAATCACTTCCTCAAGCAATTCATTAAGATTGACGCTTGTCCGGCGTACTTCGGTTTTGTTCATTCGTGAAAATTCCAGCAGGTCATCAATCAATTGTCCCATTTGTTTGGCGGAACTGGCAATCAGACCCAAGTAACGCCGGTCTTTTTCCGAAAGCGCAGAACCTGCCGATTTATTGAGAAGTTCCACAAATCCGTCAATATGCCGCACAGGCGCACGCAAATCATGGGAAACGGAATATGAAAAAGCCTCCAACTCCTTGTTTGCGGCTTCAAGTTGGATAGTGCGTTCGCGCACGTGCTGCTCGAGTGCCATGTTCTCCAAACGTAATCGGCGCACGGACAATGCACGCGAGAGCACCGGAAGAATCGCGCTCAATTTGAACGGCTTGAGAATGAAATCCAGCGCGCCGGATTTCATTGCCTCCACAGCTGTCGCAATGGTTCCCTCGCCGGTCATAATGATGGAGACCAGATCAGGATTTGTTTTTAACGCCGCTTGAAGCAAAGCAATACCATCCATTTCCGGCATCATCAAATCGGTCAGAAGCAAATCAAATTGGATTTCTTCCAGTTTCTTCAGAGCCGCGTTCGCCGAAGAAAAGCCAGTCGTTTCATAGCCGTGATCTTTGAGTGTATTGCATAACGCTTTCATCTGTGCGACTTCATCGTCCACGATCAGAATTTTTGCAGGCGGAATTTCGGCCATAAATTTCAATCCCGGTTGGATTTTAAGCATTTCTCCAAAGCTGCGCGCAACTCATCCAATTTTGGAGGTTTGCTGAGAATACAATCCACTTGCGGCGCAACGCCGTCTTGGGGCTCGAACCACCGGCCCCAACCAGTCAAAAGAATGACAGGCGTGGATGGCGAGGCTTTTTTCACAGCTTTAGCAACCTGGTATCCATCCACATCATGCATTCCCAAGTCCGTAATCACCACGGAGAAAGGCTTCTTGTCATTTAACGCTGATTGAAAAGCGTTAATACCGTCCTGACCTGCATTTGCCACGGTGATGAGATAGGTCTCATCTTGTAAAGTATCACATAGTGATTTCGCAAACACCGGATCGTCATCCACAATGAGAATTCGAGCATTTGCGGTTCCTGACATAATCATTTCAAGATTCGTTTGAATGCAAACATTGCGCAAGCGCCTCGCGCAGTTCGCGCAATTTCGGCGGTTTATTCAGCACACGATCCACATGCGGCGGGACATCGCCTTCAGCCACCAATCGCTGTCCCCAGCCGGTCAAAAGAATCACCGGCGTTGATGGAGAAATGCTTTTTACGGCTGAAGCAACGTGACGCCCGTCCACATAAGGCATTCCCAAATCCGTGATGACAGCCGTGAACGGCTCGTTGCGTTCCTTTGCTTTGCGAAAAGCGTCAATGCCATCTTGTCCTCCGCTCGCCGTGATGATGAAGTGCCCATCCGATTCCAATGTATCACGCAACGATTTTATCAACAGTGGATCATCGTCAACAATGAGAAGGCGTAAACGCGTTGGCACAGTGAACGCCGCCATGGATTTGCCCGTTTCGGTAATTTGTGTCGCAGGCACCGGAAAATTTAATCGCATCGTCGTGCCCTTGCCGATGGCGCTTTCGATTTCGATGTCCGCGCTGTGACGTCGGACAATTCCATAAACCATCGCGAGCCCAAGCCCCGTGCCGCGTTCGCCTTTTGTGGTAAAAAACGGCTCAAGACAACGGCGCCTCGTGTCTTCGTCCATTCCAACTCCTGTGTCGCTCACCTCAACCTGAACAAAGTGCGGGGCATTTTCAGAAATTTTTGTCCGCAAAGTCAGCGTGCCGCCTTCGGGCATCGCATCCACCGCATTGAAAACCAGATTAACCAACGCTTCGCGAATTTCACTTTCCACGCCTAATGTGACCGGCAATTCCGGCGCAAGATGAGTCTCCATTTTTATGAAAACGCCACGCTGTTGCGGCATGTCGCTCCAGCGCGCGCGTGAAAGGTCTATGACTTGTTTAACCAATTCATTCAATCTCACCGGCGCGAGCGTTAATTGCGTCTCGCGCTGACGGTAAAATTCTCTCATGCGTGCGACGGTGTGCGACACGTCTTCAATCGCGTGTTGAATCGTAGTTAAATAATCGCGCGCACGCGGACTCAAGCCAGGTTCTTTTTCGAGCAGTGATTCAGTATAAAGCGCGACCGGCGAAATGGCATTGTTGATATCATGCGCGATACCGCTGGCCATCTGGCCGAGAGCTTTGAGGCGCTCCTGTTGCATGACGGCCTGTTGTGTTTGACGCAAATCTTCGTAGGCCTCTTGCAAAGCGTCGTAAAGCTGCGCCTGGTGCGCCGCGAGCGCAACGTGCTCACTCAATTGACGAAGAAATTCACATTCGCCACTGCTGAAACTGTGCGGCTGTCGTCGCGCAGAAATCAAAATGCCAAAAACTCTGCTTTCAACCAGCAACGGCGCGAACACAAGCGAACGCAATCCAACGCGAGCGAGCCGCTGCGGAAATGGAAATTTTGAGTCGCTGATGTCCGGTTCATAGACCAGTTGTCCGTGCACGCAGCGGGAAAGGCCGTTCTCGTCAATGTCCACAGGCGTGTCTTTGGTCAAACCCAGTTCCGTTGCTATTGTCTCACTGCGAACACCGATGCCGGCCACGGTCAATGAATTCGTATTTTGTTCGTAAAGGCAAACAGAACTGAAATCGAGAGGCAGTCGTTCTTCTACCGTGCCGATCACGACTTGAAAAATGCTTCGCAAATCCAAACGCTCGCTGATGGCGCGAGTGATGCGATTGAGTAGTTCAAGGCGCGCCAGTTGCGCTTGCAATTTTGTTTCCGCCTGTTTGCGCTCGGTGATGTCTCGTCCGTAACCGACCAAACCGACAATTTTTCCGCTGCTGTCCCGGAACGGCAACTTCGTTGTCAGAATCACCTGCCGAGTGCCGTCGGGACGGACAAGCGTTTCTTCCTTGTCAATGAGCGGCGTCCCGCCAAGGACTTTGAGTTCGTCGGCGCGAAATCGCGCGGCTTCTTCCGGCGGGAAAAAGTCGGCGTCGGTTTTGCCGACCAGATTATCGACAGAAGCCGACGTGGCGTTGTCTTCCGCGCGCCGATTGTTGCACAGAACGAACCGGCTTTGCTCGTCCTTGAGATAAATGTAATCGGGAAGGACATCAAACATTGTTCGCAACAAATTGCGTTCTCGTGCGAGTGCGTCCTCGGCGCGTTTTCGCTCGCTGATTTCTGCGCGCAACGATTCATTCACCGTTTGCAAAACCTTGTCCCGTTCTTCTATGCTGGCGAGCAATTGGTTGAAGGAATCTGTCAATAATCCAGTTTCATCATCGCCGATTTTGATTGCGCGTATGGAAAAATCCCGGCGATTAGAAATGGCCTGCGCGGTTTGAGCCAAAGCCAGAATCGGCACGGAAATTTGTTTTTGCAGCGTGCGCGAAAGCAGATAAGCCACCAGAATCGAACTGGCGATAATCATCGCCGCAAGCCCGGCATACGCACGATAAAGATCGGTCAGGGCGGACAAATTCGATTGCAGATAAACCGTGCCGAGTGTCCGTCCGCCTTGAACGACGGGACAGAAAATTTCCAAATGATCGTCCTGATAACCGGACTTGCCGGAAGAAGCCGGAAAAAACGAATCGGGCGTGTTGGTCGGAAATTTCGCAAAAATTTTTCCGGTGTTGTCGAAAATGCACGCTGCCATGATTCGCGGGTCTGTTTTCATCGCGTTCAACACGTCGGCGGCGTCGGATTCATTTTGAAACGCCAGCGACGCGGTTGAATTGGCGGCGATAATCTGAGCGCGCGTCGTATAACCTTGCACCATGCCTTTGCGCAGCGTGATGATTTCATAAGTGGTGAACGCAGCGCATGTCAAAAACAGCACCGTGACGCTGATGAGCAAATTGACGGCCATCAATTTTTTGCGGATGGGTATGTTTTTGAATGACATGGTCAATTTTTTTCGGGTTCGACAATTTCGGCGAGCCGCAACATTTTGGAACTGAGGGTCAGATCGGCATTTTTTGCGGCTTCCAGACTTATTCTCAAATGGATTTTACCTTCTTCGGTCACGAACCGAATGACGCCGCCATTTTTAAGAAAATCATCGGAGTCGCCCACCGTAAGAATTTTTTTGCCCTTCAAACTTTCCAGAACGTCCTGTTTGTTCTCTGAACGGCTGATGAACAAAATCTGGCAGTTCGTTATTTCCTGAATACTGCGGTAACGTTGAATGGTCAATGGATGTCCGTTCACTTTCTCGCCCTGAATGGTTTCTTCCAACGACGAGCCGAAGGGATCATCGCCCAAAATGCCTATGCAAAACGGCGCATTAGTGTCTGCAAAAGTGGTCGGCGGCCATGTGACAAATTGCGCGAAGTTAAACAGAAAAGCGGCTTTGATCTGATATTCCCTGGATTGCGCCCGTGTCGTCCACGGCGCGAATGCCAGCAGGCATAGAAAAATCCAAAATCCGTTGCGAAGAAAATTTTTCGCGGGCATTTCGCAGTTACCAATTGAAAGAAATTTTTCCATAGACGCTGCGCACGATTTCTTCGCGGGTTGGACCGGGAAAACCATATTCAGGATGCTGATCATGCAAAAGATTTTGCCCGACGACAGAAAATTCAAGATGTTTGGTTGGATGCCACGCCAATCGCGCGTCCATTTCAAAATAACTCGGCACAGTTCCAACCGTAGCTCCACTATTATTGTGCAACGTGTCCACCCAACGTAATCCGGCATCCAGTTCCACGTTTTTCGGCAAATCCATGGACGAGCGGATGGAAAATTGCTGCTGCGGATCAGACGTTTCGTTAAGAGCATCGTTGATATCTATCTGTCCGGGCTTAACGCGAATTTGTTCTTTGAGAAGATCATAGCCGCCGTGCAGCCGCCACCAGC
>DATAUQ010000040.1:0-4792 GCA_036268155.1 Verrucomicrobiia bacterium
CAAGGCGATGACCGCCGAGGAAATCCATCTCAACGACGCGCTCGAACACGCCGGCCTCAACGTCGTGGAAAATGACCTCGGCGAATTCATCGTCCAGCTTCGCCACGAAGCGCCGTATCACATCGTGTTTCCCTCGATGCACCTGACGCGCGATGAAATCAGGAATTTGTTTCAGCGCGAGTTTGGTAGTGGCACAGGCATCCTGCCTGTGAGTTCATCTGAAAAAGAAATTGGAGCAACGGCAGAAATACACGGGCAAGATGCCCGTGCCACTACGTTTTCCAGCGACCCCGAAGAATTGACAATGATTGCTCGGCGAGTCTTGCGAAAAAAATTTCTCACGGCGGACATCGGCATCACCGGCGCGAATTTTGCAATCGCCGAAACCGGCATGATTTCCATCACGGAAAACGAAGGCAACGCGCGCCTCACCGCCGCGCTGCCGAAGACGATGATTTCATTGCTCGGCATCGAAAAAATTCTGCCGAAACTGGGCGACCTCGCGCTGTTTCTGCCGATGCTCGCGACGGCGGGAACGGGCCAGCCGTTGACGTGCTACAACACGATGTATGGCGGCCCGCGCCAGCCCGGCGAAAGCGACGGCCCGGAGGAATGTCACGTCGTGCTGCTCGACAATCATCGCACGGAACTGCTCGCCGACGCCGAGCAACGCGACGCGCTCCACTGCATCCGCTGCGGCGCGTGCCTGAACGTCTGCCCGATTTTCAAAAACATCGGCGGCCACACTTACGGCACGGTTTACAGCGGCCCGATCGGTTCCGTCATCACGCCACATCTGCGCGGATTGCAGGATTGGAAACATCTTTCCAACGCAAGTTCGCTCTGCGGCGCCTGCACCGAGGCGTGTCCGGTGAAAATTGATCTGCATCATCACCTCTTGCAAAACCGTCGCAACGCCGCCGCGCAACAACCGACGCCCAAGGAACAGATCGGCTTCAAATCGTTCGTGCAACTGGCGAATCATCCGAAGCTTTGGGCGTTCGCGAAAAAATTCGCGCGCCTCACGCAGCCGTTGCAAAAACTCGTGAAAGGTTCGGCCATTGATCCGGCCAAGTCCTGGACGCAAACGCGCGACCTGCCGCCGCTGGCGCAGGAATCTTTCAAAGACTGGTGGAGGAACCGGAAATGACCGAGCGCGAAAAAATTCTGGCGCGCGTGCGCGAGGCGTTGAAAGCGCCCGCGCCGCTGCCAGGCTCGCATGGCGCGGGGAGCGCGACCGTCCCGGTTGCAACCAGTCGACGTCCCGCCGACTGGCAGGGAACGTTTGGCGAGACGCCAAACGCGGCAGGCGGGACGCCCGCGCTACCTTCTTCTGCGCGCCAATGGCTGCCAAAAGTCGGTGAAAGTTTTGACGAACAACTCGCGCTATTCGCCAAAAACGCCGCCGAGTTGAAGGCGGATTTTCAATTGCTCAATTCTGCTGATGAGGCGAGACAGGCTTTGCTGCGCTTGCGTGAGTCGGAAAATTGGAAACACGCCGCGTGTCATTCCGGAGGATTGACGGATGCGATCTGTCCCCCACTGAACATTCCCCTGCTCCGCACAGACAAACCTTACGACGTTCACGAACTTGAAACGTGCGATGTGGGAATTTCCGAATGCGATGCGCTCATCGCGCAGACCGGCAGCGTGCTGGTGACAAACCGCAGCGCGGGCGGACGCGCGTTGTCCGTGCTGCCGCCGCATCACGTCGTGCTCGCGCGGCGCGAACAGCTTGTGGCCGACCTGCCCGCCGCGTTTGAATTGTTGCAGCAAAAATACGCCAACAATTATCCGAGCATGATTTTGTTCATCACCGGCCCCAGCCGCACGGGCGACATCGAAAGGATTTTAGTTTTGGGAGCGCACGGCCCGAAGAAGCTTACGATTCTTTGCTTTTGAAATTCAAAGCATTTCTTCCGCGAGCAGTTTAGGTGAAATAATTTTTACACCTTCAACTGTTTTACCCCAGAACTTTCCGAAATCTCTTTCATCACCCGTAAGCAGATGAGTAGCGCGCCCGGCAATCGCACCGCCTAAAATTGGCTTGTCCTTGTGCGGCAATTCAATTTCCAAGTCAGCCACCAATTGCGAAATCATTTCGCATTGCTTGGTCAATCGTTCTAAAGCTTTCAATGAATCAGGAAATTTTAATTCGAGATTTCGACGAGCTTCTTCGACAGCGTAAGCATTGGTCAGAAAATCCACCTTGCCGGAAATCATTTCCAAAAACGAGCGCATCCGGCTTTTTGGCAGCGCGGCGGAAAAAAGAATGTTGGCGTCGAGAAAGATTCTCATTTCCGTTTCAACCGGAAGCGGGCCAGCGCCTGCTCATTGTGGCGGTCAAATTCCGCCAGACGTTTTTCGGAATAAACCTCGACTGGAAAAGTCACTCCGGCGCGGATCAATATGCCCTCCTCGGTTTCCTCGGCGACAACTTGATGACTGCCATTGACGCCAAGACGCCGTCGCAATTCCTTCGGCAACGTCAAAGTGCCGCGACTGTTCATGTTGATAACCTTTGTCATGATTTCAGCATTTCACACTTTCAGCTTTGATGCAAGAATGGTTTTAAGAAAATTTGGCCTTCAATTTTACACCCCGCCAAACCGCCGATGCCGGCGCGCGTATTCCTCCAGCGCGGCAAAAAATTGCGGCTTCCGGAAATCCGGCCACAGCGTCGGCGTGATGACCAATTCTGCGTAGGAAATTTGCCAGAGCAGAAAATTGCTCACGCGCATTTCGCCGCTGGTGCGAATCAACAAGTCAGGATCAGGAATTCCACGCGTCCAAAGATTTTCCGAAATGACTTTTTCGTTGATGTCGGCAGTTTCCAGTTTTCCGCTTTTTACTTTCTCGGCAATTGAGCGAACTGCCTCGACGATTTCAATCCGGCTGCCGTAGCTCAACGCCATCACGAGCGTCAGGCCGTTGTTTTTGGAAAGCGTCGCGATGGATTTCCGCAGATATTCCTGCACATTTTCCGGCAGGCGATAAATCTGGCCGATGACTTCGAGGCGGACGTTGCTTTTGTTCAGTTCCGGCGTTTCGCTTTTGAGATAGTGGATGAGATATTTCATCAGCGCGTCCACTTCGTCCTTGGGGCGATTCCAATTTTCCGCCGAAAACGCATAGAGCGTGAGATACTTGATGCCGACTTCGCCAGCGGCACGGATGATGTCGCGCGCTGAATCCGCGCCGCGCCGATGCCCCTCGACGCGCGGCAAGCCGTGCTGCTTCGCCCAGCGGCCGTTGCCGTCCATGATGACGGCGACGTGCTGCGGCAACGACGCGCGGGCTTCGGCGCTCAAATGTGAAGTGGCGGAACTCATTCGCGAATTAAAATTTTAACTGGTTTGGAATATCCGGTTCACCGCGAGCACCGTGCCAGATGCGTGCAATGGCAACAATTTGTTTTTCTTCCAAAACTTTGTAAATGATTCGGTAAGAGCGAAAAATAATTTCACGGATCATCTCGTCATTTTCCTTCGGCACGACCCGGCCAAGTTCAGTAAACTGTGCCAGCAAATCCACTTTTGACATGAGCAAATAGCCGAAAGATTCCGCGACGGTTGGATTGTCTTGGGCAATGAACAACACGATGGCCTGCAAATCGTCCCGCGCCTGTTCCGACCAGATTATTTTGAAAGCCATGTCGCCAGTTGCCGTTTGACTTCCTCATGGGGCACGGTCTCGCCGCGACCAACCTGGTCAAGCCCTTTGCGGATCGCCGCCAGAAATTCCACCCGCTCGGCGATGACATCAAGGTTTGCGTCTTCAGGCAAACGCTCAATCGAATCCAATACGAGTTGCTTGTCGCTCATAAAACGAATTTGCATCAAGCCGCTAAAAAATGCAATGACGCTTTGGTCTCGGCGCTCAAATGTGAAGTGGCGAAACTCATTTTGTTTGTCCGCAGATTACGCGGATTCAAAAAGTAAAAACCTCTGCTTTGAAAAACCTTTGACTGAGCGTGTGCGTCCGGTATTCAATTAACAGAAGCATGAAACCAAATTATCTCCTTCTGGCCATTTTCGTTGTAGTCATGCAATGCGCGCTTGACGCCAGTGGCCAAGCCATAATCCAGATTGTCTCTGACAATGGAGTCAGTTTTTTCGTCAAGAGCGATGGCAGCTTGTGGAGAGGAGATTTTGCTCATGCAATGGCAAAGCATAAGGAAAGGATGAAGCTCATCATGAACGAAGCCAAGCAACATCCGCAGTCAACCCTTGAAAAACTTCGTGAAGAAGGAAAGAGCATAAACTCTGACAACTTTGAACCCGTTGATCTGATTGTGTCCAACGGCGTAACTGCTGTCGCCATGAACATACAAGGCGACACCTTTTTCATCAAGGATGACGGCAGCCTCTGGGCCATGGGAAACAACCAGGGCGGTTATTTGGGCGATGGGACTTTTGATACTCCTGATCACCCGATCCAAATTGTTTCTAGTGGAGTGAAAGCAGTGGTTTGCGGCGAAGCCTTCACGATATTTTTGAAGGACGACGGCAGTGTGTGGGGTTTCGGCTGGAGTGGCGATGGCGAATTGGGCATCGAAAACAATTCTGTCATGAAGCCCAAAAAAATCATAACCGGCGAAGTTGTGTCCATTGCAGCCGGATACCTTCACAGCCTGTTTATCAAAAGCGATGGCAGTCTGTGGGGCATGGGAAACAATGGCTATGGTCAGTTAGGACTTGGCACCAATATAAATCATATTCTTCAACCCGCTGAAATCGTGGCTTCCAATGTGGTGAGCATCGCCGCTTCTCACAATCACAGTTTATTCATT
>DATAUQ010000041.1:0-21090 GCA_036268155.1 Verrucomicrobiia bacterium
TGGATCGAAATTTTTTACAACCGGGAGCGGCTCCACAGCGCACTCGGCTTCAAATCCCCTGTGGACTTTGAAACCAACCTCAACTAAATATATCCATGCCTCATGCACTCACATACTGTCCACACAATCGGGGCAAGGCCACACTTGTGATAGCGAAGTTATTGAAAAACGCCGAGTCCCCAATACTTGTAACGGGGAGACCATTGGTTGCACTCGGAACGACCACCTTGGTGCCGGAACCGATGTAGTGCGTAATGGTGATTGCACCATTGTTGGTCGTGAGAATGAATTGAGCTTGCGTCACGACGGGCAGTGCCAAGACGAATAACAGTGGCAACAGGCTGGAAAAGGAGTAAAGCCTGATGCTAAAAATAGCAGTTTTAAAATTCCTTTTTTCGCTGGCCACACCAAAAACTACAAAAAGAATTAAAGTAATCAAATTATTTTTTACATTACGGCACAGTTAATTGTCTGCCGTTGTCGGCGGAATTTATTTTCAACAGGAATGGCGCGCCGGTTTTTGCCCAGTCCAGCGGCGCAGGATAACTTGAAGCAGAACCGCCAAAGGTGCTGCGCAGCAGGTCGGTGGCGATGATGCCGGGATTGAGCGGCACGGCGGCCATGCCCGGCGGCAATTCCTGCGCGAGCGATTGCGTGAGTCCCTCGATGGCCCACTTCGTCGCGCAATACGGCGCGACTTCCGCGTCGGTCGAGCGGCCCCAGCCAGAACTGAAATTCACGATGACGCCCCTGCCCTGCTTGATCATCGCGGGCACAAAATGGCGGATGACGTTCGCCACGCCCTTGATGTTCACGTCAATCACATCAGAAAATTCTTCGGCGGAAATTTTCCAGAGTGGCGCGTTGCGGTTGATGAGCGCGGCGTTGTTGAGCAGCAAATCCGGCGCGCCATGTTTTGCCAAAATTTCCTGCGCCCACCCGGCGACGGCTTCATCGTCGGCCACGTCCACGATGTCAAAATCATGCGGCGGCGGAAAATCAATCTGCAACTGGACAATTTCCTTTTCCGAGCGTCCGCAGCCGATGACAACGTGGCCGAGACGGATGAATTCTTCCGCCAGCGCGCGGCCAAGCCCGCGCGAGACGCCAGTGATCAAAATTGTTTTAGGCATAAGTTTGTCCGCAAATTTTCGCAGATATATTTTTCTCATCTGCGTGAATCGGCGTAATCTGCGGACTCTTTCAGCTTCGTGGATTGAACTTGGATTCGCGTTTCAATTGTTCCCACAATTTTTTCTCCGCGTCAGAAATTTTTGCCGGCACGGCGATTTTTATCACGACAAGCAAATCGCCGTTTGGTCCAAAACCGCGTCCGCGCACGCGCAATTTTTGTCCGCTTTGCGTTCCGGCAGGAATTTTTATGTTCACGCGAGCAGTCAAAGTGGGAACAGAGATTTCCGCGCCGAGCGCGGCTTCCCACGGCGCGAGGTCAAGTTCGTAAATCAAATTGTGGCCGTCCACTTCAAAGTCGGGATGTTTCGCCAGCCGCACGCGCAAAAATAAATCGCCCGCCGCGCCGCCGCCGCTGCCGGGTTCGCCACGGCCCGCGAGCCGCAATTTTTGACCTTCGGTCACGCCGGCGGGAATTTTGACCTGAAACGTTTCCGCCTTCATCGTGCGGCCGACCGGACGGCGCACATTGACTTCGCGCACGGAGCCGTTCATTGCTTCTTCGAGCGAAACCATGATGTCGCCTTCGATGTCATTGCCGGGCTCGGCCAATTCTTCGTGCGAAAAACCACCGCGTTGCCCGAATCCGCCCGCGCCGCCGCGTGTCCGCGCGCCAAAAATCTGCTCAAAGAAATCGCTGAAGCCGGTGCCGCCAAATTGCGTTTCAAAATCCTCGGCGTTGACGGTGTGTCCGCCGCGAAAGTTCTGGCCACCGCCAAATCCACCGTGGCCGGGCGGCGGCCGGAATTCCGCGCCTTGTTTCCAGTTCGCGCCGAGTTCGTCGTATTTTTTGCGCTTGTCCGGGTCGCTCAAGACTTCGTAAGCCTCATTGATCTCCTTGAATTTCTCCTCGGACTTTTTTTTGTCCTTGGCGACGTCGGGATGATGTTCGCGCGCAAGCTTGCGGAAGGATTTTTTCATTTCGTCGGCGGTCGCGGTGCGAGGGACGCCGAGCGTTTTGTAATAATCTTTGTATTGAACGGGCATTTTGGATTGCCGTCAGGCGACGGCTGCAAATGAATTTGCCCGCTTCTGGAATTTTGTCAAAACCACAAGCGGGCTAAATTGTTTCGCCTGAAAATTATTTCTGCTTCGCGTCTTTCTTCGTGTTGTCCACGCTCAAGTAGCTGGTGCCAGCCACGTCGCCGTTGCGCCGCCAGATTTTGAGCAGAATCTGGTCGCCCTTGGCCTGCTTGCAAAGATTAATGGCGCTATCGGCGTCGCTTACCGGATGGCGGTCAATTTCCAGAATGACGTCGCCCTTTTGCAATCCGGCGTCGGCGGAATTTGAATCTTGATCAACGTCCGAGACAAGCGCGCCCTGCACGCTGTCTGGAATTTTCAATTCCTGCCGCGTGTCGTGATCCAGATTATCCACGGTCACGCCGTCGAGCGCGTCGGTGGTGGAATTGCCCGCGCTCGAACTACTTTGGTCGTCAGAATTATCACCACTTTCGCCGGGCAATTGCGCGAGCGTGACGGTCAATTTTTTTTGCACGCCATCACGGATCAGTTTCAACGTCGCCGTGCTGCCCGGCGCGCAATCAGAGACAGCCAATTGCAAGCCATGCGGATCCAACACGGGCTTGTTGTTGAATGCGATGATGGCGTCGCCAGACTTGATTCCCGCTTTGGCGGCGGGACTATCCGGCATCACGTCGCCCACCAGCGCGCCGTTTTGGTCGGACAGATTAAAATCCTTTTCAAAATCGCCGGTGATGTCCTGCAACTTGAGTCCCAGATAGCCGCGTGTGATTTTTCCGCCGTTGATGAGACTTTCCATGGAACGGCGCGCCATATTGACCGGCACGGCAAAGCCAAGCCCTTCATTTCCACCGCCAAAAGAGGCAATCCATGTATTGATGCCGATGAGCCGGCCTTCTGCATCCACGAGCGCGCCGCCGGAATTGCCTTTGTTGATCGCGGCGTCGGTCTGGATGAAATTTTCATAGCCGTGCGCGCCATTCACACCGTAGTGACGGCCCAATCCGCTGATGATGCCCATCGTCACTGACTGGCCGAGGCCGAGCGGATTGCCGATGGCGAGAACCACGTCGCCGATTTCCAACTGGTCGCTGTCGGCGAGCGTGATGGCGGACAGGCCGGTCGCGTCAATTTTCAGAACCGCTACGTCGGTCTCTGGATCGGTGCCGACGATTTTGGCGGTGTATTCTTTTTTATCGTCGTCGGCGATGGAAACTTTTATTTCATCCGCGCCGTTCACGACGTGGTTGGCGGTCAAAATATAACCGTTGGGCGAAACGATGACGCCTGAACCCAAGCCTTCTTCCCTGCGCAAACGCGGCTGGTCGTCTTGCGGAAATTGGTCGCCAAAAAACTGCCGGAGCATCGGATTGTTTCCAAACGGATTTCCCATCGGCTGCTCGCGGACGGTGCGCGTGGAATAAATGGTCACGACACTCGGCGCGGCTTTTTTGACGATGGGCGCATAGCTGGTGCCCAGCTTGGCATCGCGGTTGATGGGCGTGGCGGAGACGAGTATGTTCGGCGCGGAATCTTTAGCCCAAAGCGTCAGACGGAATACGGCGACCACGAGCAGCGCGCCGACGGCTGCCGAAACGAACCGGACGAATGGTTTTGAAAACATTTGCATAGCTTCGGTAAAATTGACACCGAAACTGCGCGGACGTTCAAACGAGCGCGGTCAGTTCGTATTTGATTGCGACTGAAGTTTCTGCACGTCCTCCGCCTTGATGGTCTCAATCTTCGCGCCTTTTTTCATTTCCTCGGCGGACGGCACTTTGATGATGTCGCTGGTGAGCGGCGCGGGGGGAGCTGCAGGAGCCGGCGCCTGCGTGTCGAGCAGTTCAACTTCAAAAATCAACGTCGAGTTCGGAGGAATGCCGCGATTTCCCTGCTCGCCGTAAGCAAGGTCGGGCGGGATGAACAATTGCCATTTTGAGCCGACTTTCATATGTGTGAGCGCCTCCGTCCAGCCGGGAATGACGCGGTTGGCTTGAAGCTGGATGGGATGACCCGCCTGGGCGGAACTGTCGAATTCCACGCCATTCAGAAACGTGCCGCGATAATTCACCGTCACCGTTGATTCGGGCGTCGGCGTCGCGCCGGCGCCATCGGTGATGACTTTATATTGCAAGCCGTCCGGCAAAGTGATGACACCGGGATTATTTTTATTTGTGGCCAGGAACGCCTCGCCTTCAGCCCTGTTGTTCACGGTCTGTTCCGCGCGAACCTTTTCCTGAAAATTCTTGATCGCGGCCTGCGCCTCCTGCGGCGTCATCAACGTCGTGCCGCCCGATTGCATATCTTTGAGTCCGCGCAAAAGCACTGCTGAATCTACCTCAATCCCCTGCTGCTGCAAATTGTGGCCGAATATCATGCCGATCGCATAACTTGCCTTTGCCTTGTCGTCGCTCAAAACATTGGTGCTGGTGTTCGTGCTGACGGCCATTTTGTTGGCAGAAGTGCCGTTGACTGTCCCGCTGGGTTTTGGCTTGGAGGCGCAGCCCATAAAACCAGCGGCAACCAGGAAAAAGAACATGGCGAATAAAATTATCTTCATAAATTTGGTTTTCAGAGCAGACATTCTGCTGGCTAAAATAAAAATTGCAATCCAGTTTTTATACAACTTCGCCGCTGCCACGTTCAAAATGTTTTCCTTTACTGAACAACTTGAGGTATAGTGGGTCGAAGTTGTGCCAAATATCATGCGTAATTCAAAAATCACTAAATTGTCAGTCTTTATCGCCGCTGTGTCGTTGACCGGTTTTTCCGTGCTGGCCGGCCTGGTTGACACGAATGCACCGGCACGATTGTCGCCCGGCCCGAACGATCCGCGCATCGCCTACGTTACCGCAGGGCTGCTGGAGAATTATCATTACTCGCAGCAGCCGCTGGACGCGGAGATGTCGGAAAAGTTTTTTGACGGCTACATCGAAACGCTCGACCCCCGCCGGGAAAATTTCCTGCAATCGGACATTGACGGATTCTCGCACTGGCGCACAAATCTCGACAAGCTTACGATTGGCGAGCACGGCACCGCCGACCTGACGCCCGCTTTTGACATATACCAGCGTTTCATCGAGCGCCTCCAGCAGCACGACGCCTATGTGGACGAACTGTTGAAACAGGACAAATTCAAATTCACCGGCGACGACCGGATCCTGATTGACCGCCGCCATGCGCCTTACCCGAAAAATCTGGACGAAGCGAAACAACTCTGGCGCGAGCAATTGCGCTTTCAATATTTGCAGGAAAAATTGAGCCGCGAAATTTCCGCGACGAACAGCGACGTGATCCTGCCTTTGGCAAAAACCAATTACACCGACATTGCCGACACGCTGGCGCGGCATTATCGCTGGAATTTCCATTATTTCGCCAGTTGGGACAGCACCGATGTTTTGCAGGCTTATCTCGAAGCGCTCGCCCATGCCTACGATCCGCACTCGGATTATTTCAACACCGAACACGCGCAGGATTTTTCCATCAACATGAGCCTTTCGCTCTTCGGCATCGGTGCGCAACTGGTCGAGGACGACGGCTATTGCACCATCAGCAAACTCATTCACGGCGGCCCGGCGGACAAGGGCAAACAGTTGAATGAAAAGGACCGCATCATCGCCGTCGCGCAAGGCAACCAACCGCCCGTAGACGTCGTGGACATGGAACTCGGCAAAGTCGTCCAGCTCATTCGCGGCGCAAAAGGAACGCAAGTGCGTCTGACCATCAGCCCGGCGGATGATCGCGCCGCGCGGCGCATCGTGACGCTGACCCGCGATGAAATCAAACTCGAAGACCAGGAAGCGCAGGCTAAATTGATTGAAATGCCTGACGGCCACGGCGGCACCAACCGGATTGGCGTCATTGATCTGCCCTCATTTTACGCCACGATTGACCTGCCCGGCAGCGCCGGCCATTCCGCCAAAAGCACCACCGCCGATGTCGCAAAGTTGATCAAGAAACTTAAACAGGAAAAAGTTGACGGCATCATCATTGATTTGCGGAACAACCCCGGCGGTTCGCTCGAGGAAGCCATCCAGTTCACCGGCTTGTTCATCAAGGACGGCCCGGTGGTGCTGGCGCGCGATCCCAACGGCAATGTCGCCGTGGATGCCGACACCGATTCCTCGGTGCTTTACGACGGCCCGCTCGCCGTGATGATCAACCGCTTCAGCGCGTCCGCCGCCGAAATCGCCGCCGCCGCGTTGCAGGATTATGGCCGTGCGATCATCGTCGGCGACACATCCACGCACGGCAAGGGCACCGTGCAAAATTTGAATCCGCTCCGTCCCTTCTGGCCGGAAAGCAATTTCCTGACGAATGACCCGGGCACCGTCAAAATCACCATCCGAAAATTTTATCGCATCACCGGCGCCTCGACACAGTTGAAAGGCGTAGTGCCCGACATCATTTTGCCGGATGTATTGAATTACTCGGATGAAATCGGCGAGACCTCGCTGGAAAACCCGCTGCCGTGGGACACGATTCGCAGCGTGAAATATGATAAATTAAACCTTGTTCAACCTTATCTCGCCACGTTGCGCCAAGATTCCGACGCGCGGCTCGCGACCAATCAGGATTTCGCCTACATCAATCAGGACATCGAGCAGTTCAAAAAATTGCAGGCCGACAAAACCATGTCGCTCAACGAACGCGAACAGATCAAGGAACGTCAGGCCAATGAGTCCCGCCAAAAAATGCGCGACCAGGAACGGGATGCGCGTAAAATGCCGGATGAAAAGATATATGACATCACCGTTGAAAATGCCGGCCAGCCGGGTTTGCCCGCCTGTGAAACGAACGTGGTTGATTATGCCAAAATGGGCGAAGGCCAGCTTGATGAAGCGTCAAGGCTCACAGAAACCGAACATATAATGGAAGATTACATTTCATTGATGACGAAAAACAGTATCTTGATAGCGAACCATTGAAAATTTATGAGAACGTTCATCGCATCTTTCTGTGCGCTGCTCGTGGCACATTTTGCATCTGCCCAAGGAGCCTATAACATGGCCATTCAACAAGCCCATAACGCCGCCGCCAGCGAAAATAAAAATCAACACGCCATTGATTCCTCCAGCCAGCCCGCGCCAACACCGCCAAACAGTTCCAATCCCAATCCGGCGCTCGAAGCCACTTTGCAAAACATCGGCAACCTGCGCGGCGATTTTGAAAATTTTGCCGACGGCCAGACGAACCGGCAACCGTTGATCAATGATTTGACGGCGGCGGCCCAAGGCGCGAAAGCATCGCCGGCTGATGTTTCCAAACTTGCCGAACATCTGGGGGAAGTCGCGGGAAATAAAAATTTGCAGCCGCAAAATCAAAAACTGGCGCAGAGTGTCCACGCCATTTTCAACAGTTCGCACCTTTCCGTCGCGCAACAGCAGGCGGTCTGCGATGGCGTGCAGAAGATTTTGCAGGACGGCGGCGCGTCGTCCGACGACGTGGCGAACGTGATCAACGACCTCAAAACGATTGCAACGGAAACCAAGTAGAAATAATCCGCAGGTCAAATGTCCGGCGTGCAAAAAATCCGGCGACTGGTTCGCCGGAAAATACGGGCCGTTCTGCTCGGAGCGTTGCAAGCTGGTTGACCTCGGCAAATGGTTTAGTGGCGAGCATGTGATTTCCGAGCCGTTGCGTCCGGAACATTTTGAGAAATACGCCGACCTGCCGCCGGGCGAGCATCTGGACAAGCCGGAACAGGAATGAGAAATTAATTTGTAGCGGCGGTCTATGACCGCCGAAAACGGCGCTCACAGAGTGCCGCTAGAATAAAAAACAAATGAAACAGACAATTTACATTCTGCTCGCCGCCGCCGCGCTGAATTTTTCCGCGCTCGCGCAAACCAATTCTATGAACACGACTCACAAAACTGAAATCGCCGATTTCGGCGGCGGCTGCTTCTGGTGCATGGAAGCGGTCTTTGAACGATTGCCCGGCGTGATTTCCGTGACGAGTGGATTCGCCGGCGGCACGACGGAAAATCCGACTTACCAGCAGGTCTGCACCGAGACGACCGGCCACGCCGAGGTGACGGAGATTGAATTTGATCCCGCGAAAATTTCCTACGACAAGCTGCTGGAAGTTTTCTGGCAGGCGCACGACCCGACGACGTTGAACCGTCAGGGTGCGGACGAAGGCACGTCGTATCGCTCCATCATTTTGTATCGCAGTGAAAAGCAAAAACTTGAGGCGGAAAAATCGAAGCTCGCGGCGCAGCAGGATTTCAAGCATCCGATCGTGACGGAGATCGTGCCGCTCAAGAAATTTTACAAGGCCGAGGATTATCACCAGCAATACTACGACAACAATTCCAACGCGGGTTATTGCCAGGTCGTCATCGCGCCGAAGCTGGAAAAGTTGGAGAAGAAAAAGGTGATTCAGGAAATGCCGCAGACGACGAAGTGAATTAAAAGTGCTGGACAGATGTTTGCGTCCAGCCCAGTCTCACTTCCGTGAAACAAGATGGGCACAGGCTATGACCCCCGAAAAAGCAGCGCTGATCGGTGTAGTTGCAGGCGGTTTGATCACGCTGCTCGGCACACTTCTCACTGGTGCGCTCAACATTTGGCTTCAGTGGCTTCAGTCGCGTTGGCAGTTGAGCAACGAGGCAAAGAAAGACCTTCGCCAAAAACAGATCGCCGCCCTACAAAAGTGCGTGCAGATGATAGATTTCCTCATCGCCGCCAAGAATGCCACTCTAGGTGAAGGCGGGATGAATATGTGGGCAAGGATTCGCCAAGAGACCTTGTCTGATGGCGCACTTTTTCCACCTGAACTGAGCGACGATTATGCAAACGTCATCCAGAAGGTTTTGCTTTTAGATTCGCTTGAGCGTTCATCTGAGGCGTTGGATTTTGCCACCTTGGAGCGATTGCGAAAAGGCTGCGTTGATTACATCCATAAAAAGGATTGATTCGTGAAAACAAAAAAACGGCGGACTGTTTCCAGTCCGCCGTTTTGAATTTTAATCTCGCTTACAGACCTTTGCCGATCATGAATTTCAGCAGGTCGGCCACGCGGCAACTATAACCCCATTCGTTGTCATACCAGCTCACGAGCTTGAAGAAGCGCTTGTTCAGTTCGATGCCGGAGCCGGAATCAAAAATAGATGACGATTTGCTGTGGATGAAATCGCTGCTGACAACTTCGTCGTCCGTCCATTCCAAAATTCCCTTGAGATAAGTCTCGCTCGCCTTTTTCATCGCGGCGGAAATTTCCGCGTAGCTCGTGTCCTTCACCGTGCGGACGGTGAGGTCAACAACGGAAACCGTCGGCGTCGGCACGCGGATGGACATGCCGGTCAGCTTGCCTTTCACTTCCGGGCAAACGAGGCCGACCGCCTTGGCCGCGCCGGTCGTGGACGGAATCAAATTGATCGCCGCGCTGCGTCCACCCTTCCAATCTTTTTTGCTCGGCCCGTCCACGGTTTTTTGCGTGGCGGTGTAACTGTGAATGGTCGTCATCAAACCTTCCTCGATGCCGAAACCTTCCTTGAGCAAAACGTGGACGAGCGGCGCGAGGCAGTTCGTCGTGCAGCTCGCGTTGGAAATGACGTGATGTTTGGCCGCGTCATATTTCTCGTGGTTCACGCCGATGACGACGGTGATGTCTTCATTTTTGCCCGGCGCGGAAATGATGACTTTCTTCGCGCCGGCCGTGATGTGGCCGTAGGCGGATTTCGGATTCTCCTTGTCGGCGTCGGTGAACAGCCCTGTGGATTCGATGACGACATCCACGCCAAATTTTTTCCACGGCAATTCCGCCGGTGTCTTCGCGCTGACGACGTGGATTTCTTTTCCATTCACGATCAAAACATCGTCTTCCGTTTTGTCGGCGGCAGATTTCTTCGAGCCGACCGTGCCGGCAAAACGACCCTGCGTGGAATCGTATTTGAGAAGATACGCGAGGTTGTCGGCGGGCACGATGTCGCCGACCGCGACGACTTCGACATCCTTGCCGAGCAAGCCTTGTTCCGCGATCGCGCGAAAGACAAGGCGACCGATCCGACCAAATCCGTTGATTGCGACTTTGACTGCCATAATTTTAATCTGTTTGTTAAATAAAATTGTTTCCTTGCACCACGACCGAACCAAAATGTTAATCATCTTATGGAAAGCGTCAATGAAGAATTGAAACCCGCGCCGCTCCGTCTCGAAGAGACAAATCGAAAATAGCCCGGCGTTTCAACGCCGGGTGTGCGGTGGAAAAATAAAGTCCCGCAGGGACGACCGAAAATTTCAATTTATCCCGGCATTGAAATGCCAGGCTATTTTCAAATGTTTCTTCGGAACGGACTCAAGTCATAGACGCCGGAAGACTGACCAATTTCATCACATGATTTCAGGAAGGCTGTTTGTTGACAGCGCGGCTGGCGGCGCATTGGTGGACAATGAATTTGTCGGGCCGCTTGCTGCTGGCTCAACCGGCTTGAGAAAAAATTCCAGATTCGTGACGCCAATCACCGTCAATTGATTCGTGCTGTCCAGCGACATCTCCGGCTTGTCGTGATAGTTTTTGATTTTGCCCTTCACCTCGATTGATTTTCCCTTCAGCGCATTTGCGTTGCCATAAAAACTGCTGTGGCTGTGAAAAATCACCACGGCAAACGGCGAATCAGGATATTTTTCATCAAGGTTCAGATAAGTTATGGTAGGGCGGATGGTCACCTGCACGACTTTGCCGGTCACAATCATTTCCTTGTCGTAATAATTCGTCGCTTCAAGCGCGCCGATTTTCAATGGCGCTGGCGCGTTGGTATCCGCCGCTGACAATTTGATCGCGAGTGTCGCGATAATGAGAATTGAAGAAATTGTTTTCATGCGAATATAAAGATGTTTTTTAATTTTGACTTGGCAACAGCAATCTTCACTCATTCCGCGCCGACAAAAATCTTTCCGCGTCAATCGCCGCCGCGCAGCCCGCGCCCGCCGCCGTGATCGCCTGACGATAAACATTGTCCGCGCAGTCGCCCGCCACGAAAACGCCCAGCACATTCGTCATCGTGCCTTCTTTGGGAACGATGAAGCCGTTCGCGTCCATTTCGATTTGCCCTTTGAAAATGTCCGTGTTCGGTCCGTGTCCGATGGCAATGAAAACTCCCGCGCACGGCAAAATGGATTCCGCGCCGGTCTTGAGATTTTTCAATTTCACACCGGTCACTTTGTCCTGTTTCACGTCAAGAATTTCCGTCACGGCGGAATCCCAAATCGGCTGGATTTTTGTGTGCGT
This sequence comes from Verrucomicrobiia bacterium, assembly GCA_036268155.1. Taxonomy (GTDB): domain Bacteria; phylum Verrucomicrobiota; class Verrucomicrobiia; order Limisphaerales; family UBA11358; genus UBA11358. The sequence goes on from DATAUQ010000041.1 coordinate 11,411, forward strand.
GTGAACTCGCTCTTGCATGATTTTCGACGCGCGCAACGAATCGCGCCGATGCACGAGATGCACAACCGAGCCGAAGCGCGTTAAATAAAGCGCTTCTTCGCACGCCGAATCGCCGCCGCCGACAACGACGAGCGGCTGATTGCGAAAAACCGGCAGCGCGCCATCGCACGTCGCGCAATAAGTCACGCCCTTGGTCTCCAGCAAATCTTCGCCGGGAATATCAAGATGCTTGTGGCTAGCGCCGGTGGCGATAATGACAGTTTCAGTTTCAACTTTTTCGCCGTCCACAATCAATTCAAAAGGTGATTTTGAAAAATTAACTTTTTCAACCGTGCCGAAACTCGCCTTTGCGCCGAAACGCTCGGCCTGTTTCTGCATCCGCGTCATCAATTCGTAGCCGTCCACGCCTTCGGGAAAGCCGGGGAAATTTTCGACGATGCTCGTGGTCGTCAACAAACCGCCGGGCTGGATGCCGGCGAAAACGACGGGCTTCAAATTCGCGCGCGCCGTGTAAAGCGCCGCCGTCCATCCCGCGCAACCTGAACCGATGATGACAACTTTTTCCATAGGGACGCGCAAGATAGTTTGCAAACGCAACGGTGGCAAGTTTTGGTGGGGCGATCGTCCTCGCGAGCCGAGGCGAACATCCGCAAGAACCGGCTTGCGAGGACGCTCGCCCCACCGTTTGAATTTGCCGTTTATGCGATTTGAAGATTAACTGACGCCTTGAAATGAAACTCTCGCGGAAAATCCTGCTCTTCATCTGCGCTTTTAATTTAAGCGCGCAATCAATCTGCCATGCGCAACCGGCCGCGACGAATTTATGGCAGTTGCTGTTGGCGAATTACGGTTGCGACTCATCGCCGGCGATCGCGCCTGACGGGACGATTTACCAGGCGACTTTCGACGGCAAGCTGGTGGCCATCACGCCACAAGGCGAAATCAAATGGACTTTCAAAACACCGTTGGAAATTAAATCGTCCCCGGCCATCGCAGACGACGGCACGATTTATTTCGGATCGCGCGACCGGAAACTTTACGCTGTGACTTCGCAGGGGAAATTAAAGTGGACTTTCCCGACCGGTGCGTGGATTGATTCCTCACCGGCGATTGGCGCGGATGGGACGATTTATTTTGGCTCGTGGGACACAAATTTTTATGCGCTAAATTCCGATGGCTCGAAGAAATGGACCTTCGCCACCGGCGGGATCATTGATTCTTCCCCTGCAATTGGAGCGGATGGAACAATTTATTTCGGTTCGCATGATAAAAAGTTTTATGCGCTGAAAACGGACGGAAAACTATTGTGGCTGTTTGCCACCGGCGGACAGATCACATCGTCGCCAGCCATCGCCGCCGACGGCACGATTTATTTCACCTCGACGGATGGCTGTCTTTACGCGCTGAAGCCGGACGGAACAGAGTTTTGGCGTTTGCACACAGGCGGCGCGACGGAGTCGTCACCTGTTCTTGACGCGCAGGGGAAAATTTATCTGGCGGTCAATCGGGCGAAGACCGGCGTGAGCGCCGCGGGAGAAAAAATCTGGGAATATGGCTCGCCGCTGCTGATTGACACTTCAGCGGCAGTCGCTGCGAACGGCCTGGTTTATTTCGCCACGGCGTGGGGCGACCTTGCCGCCTTCAACGCCCAAGGGCAGTTGATCTGGTCGGCGGAAATCGGGCCGGGAGTCGTTCCAACCAGTTCCACCGCCATCGGCGCTGATGGCGCAATCTATGCGGGCGATGGAAGGATTTTACATTCATTTGCCGCCACGAATAATGCGCCGCTGGCCAAAAGTCCTTGGCCGATGTTCCGTGCAAATCCACAGCACACGGGACGCGTGCAGATTGTGAAATAAATTTCAGAGCCGCTCGCGCCCGCCGAAGCCGGTTTCAAGGTCGTGCCAGAATTCCACGGCGTCCTCATCCTGTTCCCAGCAGAGAAAAACTTCCTTGCCGCCGATGAGCGCTGGGAAATCTAGCAGCCCGCGCTCCAAATCCTTGATGAAAATCTGCCGCTGCTGAAATTCAGCGAGCAGTTCCTGCATGTCCGCGAGCACGCGAATCCAACTGTTCACCGTCTCGCCGCCGATGTCGTTCCCCTGCTCTGTCAAACCGCTCAATCGCTTTTCGTAACGATGCAAATCCTCGCGCAGCCGGTTCAACCGCTCCAGCCATTTGCGGATTTGCGGCAACAGCGCGTTCGCCTCCTCGCGCGTGTAATGCTTTTCAAAACGATTTTGCATCAGGAATCTTTCGTGCAATGTAAATAAAGACCGTTCGCGGACGGCTGCAAAAATGCGACTGCCCGCGAACGGATGAATTGAACCGCAAGGCGGAATTACTTCTGCCAGGTGCGCTTCTTGTGACGATTCAGGCGCAGCTTCTTGCGCCGTTTGTGCTTGTTGATTTTTGCCTTGCGGCGTTTTTTGATTGAACCCATAAATTTGCTTCGCGGTCAATATACCACTTTGTTCAGCGGATATTCAATGATTCCTTCTGCACCGGCGGCCTTAAGTTGCGGAATCAATTCGCGGACGACGTGCTCGTCAATGATTGTCTCGACCGCAACCCAGCCTTTCAAACTCAAACTGGAAATCGTCGGATTGCGCAACGCGGGCAATTCGCGCAACAACTTCGCGAGATTTTTTTCCGCAATGTTCATCTTCAATCCGACTTTTGCCTCCGCTTCCAATGCGCCTTTGAGCAACATGGCAAGCGTCTCAATTTTTTGGCGTTTCCATTTGTCTTTCCACGCCGTTTGATTCGCGATCAAGCGCGGCGTCGAAGTCAAAAGCGTGTCCACGATGCGCAGCTTGTTCGCGCGCAACGATGAACCCGTTTCGGTCAATTCCACAATCGCGTCCACCAACTCGTGAGCCTTCATTTCCGTCGCGCCCCACGAAAATTCCACTTCAGCCTTCACGCCGTTCTTCTTCAGATATTTTTTCGTGAGGTTGACGACTTCCGTGGCGATGCGTTTGCCATTCAAATCCTTTACCGATTTGATCTTTGAATTTTCCGGCACGCACAGAACCCATCGCGCGGGCTGGCGCGTCGCCTTGCTGAAAAGAAATTCGCCGACCTCGTGAACCTTCGAACCGTTTTCAACCACCCAATCATAACCCGTGATGCCGCAATCCAGATAGCCATGCTCGACGTAACGGCTGATTTCCTGCGCGCGGATGAGCCGGATTTCCAGTTCGTCGTCGTCCACATACGGCACATACGAACGGCTGCTCACGGAAATGTTGAAGCCCGCCTTCGCCATCTTTTCGATGGTGGCGTCCTGCAAGCTGCCTTTGGGCAAACCAAATTTTAATTTCTTGCTCATTTCAGTTTTGCCACAGAGTCACCGACAACACAGAGGAAAATTTTATTTCAAAACTCTGTGCGCTCTGTGTCTCTGTGGCAATTATGCGTCTTTTTGCTTCTGCAAATCCTGTTGGACGCGCGGACGCGAATACTTCTTCGCCGAAGATTTCACGCGCGTGACCGGGTTAATCTGCCAAGTCCGTCGCGGAAACGCCACTTTCTTCTTTTTCGTTTTCATGCTGTCCGCAGATTACACAGATTTTCGCAGATGGAATTAAAGCAAAAAAATCTGCGTTAATCGACGAAATCTGTGGATTAACTTTTCTGCCAAATCACTTTTCTGCCAACAGGCGAAATCTCCCCGCGCGCAATCGCCGCGACGCATTTCGGATACAACTCATGCTCCGCAGCGTGAATCCGCGCGTGCAAACTTTCCGGCACATCGTAATCCAACACCGACACGGTTTGCTGGCCGACGATCGGTCCGGCATCAACGCCCGCGTCCACGAAATGCACCGTGCAACCCGTGACTTTCACGCCGTGATCCAGCGCCTGTTTCCACGCTTCGAGTCCGGGAAACGACGGCAACAGCGACGGATGGACGTTCACGATGCGTCCTTCAAACGCGCGCAGAAATTCTCCTTTCAAAACGCGCATGAAACCTGCGAGCACGATCAAATCCACTTTTGCTGCTTGCAATTGTTTTACAAATTCAAATTCTGCTTCTTCGTCCAGCTTCGTGCGAAACTTTCCCGGCGGAATAAACTGCGCTGGAATGTTCCGTTCGCGTGCGTGCGCCAGAATTCCCGCGTCCGCAACATCGCTCAACACGACGGCGACTTCCGCCGGAATTTTTCCTGCGGCACACGCATCGGCAATCGCGGCAAAGTTTGAGCCTTTGCCAGAACCGAGAACGCCCAGTCGAAATTTATTGCTCATCATACTTTGGATAATTGCAGCCACATCCGTAGCCGCTCGTTCAACAATTGGCTGTCAGCCGCAGATAATTTTCCGACGATTTTCACCACGAGTTTTTCTTCAACCGTCGCCAGTTGCGCCTTGACGCCGGAAGGCACATTCAATCCCGCCGCGCGCCATTCTGTGACCGGAAAATCCGTGTTGGCCAGCACCGACGAAATCGGGACGAGAAAAAGGTCTGCACCGCTGCGCCCGATGATAATGGCCGGTCGGACTTTGCGGCTGGTCAAATCCGTGAACGGAATCGGAAGGAGAACGACGTCATTTCGCGAGCAGTTCATTGAAAACGTCGTCGTCCGCGTTACCCCAGGTTTTCAGCAAGGATTCCTCGGAAAGTTTCAGCCACGACTCGCGTTCCGTGTCGCCGGACTCGATGGTCACGCGCACATGGGATTTTTCTGGCAGCGACAACGGGCGCGGCAACACAAGTTTGCCGTGTTCGTAAATGGCTTCAACGGTCGTCGTCATACGGAAAAGTTATCGCGAAATCAGGCGGTTTGCAAGCTGTGTTGCAAGGCGACGATGCGCGGTCGTAGAAGAAAAATCCTTTAATTATTCCCGCCAAAAGAAATCAATTCAGTCCGGTTCGGCGCGTAGCGCACCAAAGCCACCGATTTACCGGCAAGCAATGTCAGCAATTCCTTGTCGTTGATTTCTTTTGGCCGGTCGGCTTCGCTTGTTTGAACCACTGCGAGAGTCGAATCCCTTTTCGTGCTGACAACCTGCACAGGATTCAACGGCGGCGCGGGAGTGGCGCTTACAACTGGCTGACGGATTTGCAGGATTTGCGTCAGCGAAATCGCTGGCTGGCGCATTTCTTGAAACGCAAACGCAAAAATCCCCGCAAACACAATTATGCCCAACGCCAGACTGAAATGTCGCACGCGCTTTCGCTGCCGCGCGCTGCGCAAGGTTTTGTCCATCAGCACGGCGTGGAATTCCGGCGACGCGGAATCTTCCAGCAAGTCGTCCAGCAATTGTTTAGTCAGTCGTTTCATTTTTCAATCGGTCAAGAATCACAGTTTTCAATTTCCGGCGAATCCACAGCAGGCGCGACTCCATCGCCTTTTCGGTCACTTGAAATTCTTCGGCGAGGCCGCGCGCGGTTTCTTCGGCGACATATTTTCGTTCCAGCAACAGGCGTTAGTCGTCGGGCAAACCGGCGATTTCCTTTTCCAACAATTTCAAAAACTGTTCGTCGGCTTCATTGCTTTTCAAATCCACATCGGCTGGCCGCTGCTGGAAAAATCGCGCGAGCAAACTTTGCTGACGGTTTCGCTTCCGTAATTCGTCCACGGCGCAATTGCGCGCCAGCACCGCCAGCCAGTTCCAAAAGGCGGTTTCCGAATCAAATTTCCGCACATGACGGGCGACGCGCACGAAAGTGAATTGCAGCGCCTCGCGCGCGATTTCTTCCTGTCCGTTCGTGACGACGATCAAATAGCGGAGCAGCCGGGTGAAATAGAGTTTGTGAAATTCGTGGAACGCGGCCTCATCGCCGCGCGACATCTGGGCGGTCAACGTCAGCACGTCCGGCGGCGGCTTTGGTTCGGTCGCCATTGTCGCGATGATTTCGATTGGCGGATTCAAAAATGCCGGAGCGATGTTCACTCCGGCGAAATGGTTGCTAACGACAGTCATCCACTCAAAAGTTCACTGGTCTTTGGATTTAGGCAAGTCTTTGTCGTTCGATTTTTCTTTTGGCTTCTTTGTGGACAATTGTTTAAGCACATCGCCAATCAAATTCACTTTGTCGCTTGCGCCAACAGCAATTAGCACTTTAGTGTCCTTATGGTAACTCATCGTTGGTGGATTTGTTACGCCGAACATTTTCCAAGCTGTTTCGACGGCAGTTGTAATGTCTTCAACTTTGTAGCCTGCTTCAAGATAAGGCGATAACTGGTAAAACTTGCATACCGTTGTAGCCACTATTTTGAATGACCCTGGATCATCTCCTTCTTTTATGAAAAACCAAATTGAATTTTCATTCGGCACACCTTCAGTTTGAAAACCGTAAGTTGAAGTGCGTTCGTTGTATTGAGCATTCCAAATAAAAGGCTCTATTACATCGTAACGATAAGTGATTTTTGAACCTAATCTTAATGCTTCAAACAATTGCGCCACTGTTATGTTTTTCACGGACACAGCAGGTATTTTCAAATCGGCGCAATCGTCAGGAATAACTGTATTGAGTGGCTTACCAATCGCCTTTTCAACAGCCTTCACCAAATCCTTTGGCGTGCCGCCGGGAAAATCCAAATCAAATTTCGTCAGCGAGTTGGTGACTTTGACCAAAACATAACCGTCCGGCGGCGACATCGCAGGCGGCATACTCACGGGTTGGGCAGACGCGAGGTTGAATGAGAAGATTGAAGCAACCAAAAGCGACAAGAGATATTTTTTCATAATTTGAATTTCAGTTTCATCCAGATATACGCCTGCCAACTCCAAACCCTTCAAAGAATTTTGCATTTTCACTTTGAGCGCAACTTGCAATTTGTTCCCGCGCCGTGAACAATGTGCGCCGCAAGCATGACCGTCACGCTTTTCATCCCCTGTTTTGTGGACGCGCTGTTTCCGCGCGCGGGCATCAGCATGGTCGAAATTCTCGAACGCCTCGGCCACAAAGTTATCTGTCCCGAAGAAATCGTCTGCTGCGGCCAGCCGCCGTTTAACTCCGGCTATTGGGACGAGGCGCGCGCCGTCGCCGTGAAAGTTCTGGCGCAATTGCAGGACGCGGAAGTCATCGTCATCGGTTCGGGTTCGTGCGGCGCGATGTTGAAGAATTTTTATCCCGAACTGTTCAAGGACACGCCGCAATCGGAACTGGCGAAACAAATCTCGTCGCGCACCTGGGAATTTTCCGAATTTCTCGTGAAGAAGCTCGGCGTGACCGATCTCGGCGCGAAATTTCCGCACAAGGTCACGTTTCACGACGGCTGCCACGGCCTGCGCGAACTCGGCGTGAAAAAATCGCCGCGCGAACTGCTCGGCCACGTTCGCGGCCTGCAACTCGTCGAGATGGCGGAGGTCGAGACGTGCTGCGGTTTTGGCGGCACGTTCGCCGCGAAGTTCCCGATGATTTCCACCGCGATGGGCGACGTGAAATGCGCCAACGCCACCGAGACCGGCGCGGATTTCATCGTCTCGAACGATTCAAGCTGCCTGATGCACTTGCAAGGCTTGCTCTCGCGCCAAGGCAGCAAACTCAAGACGATCCACCTCGCGGAAGTTTTGAATCAAAAATGATTTTTAGCCACGGATGAAACACGGATGAAAATCAAGGCAACAACTCGGAGCGGATGAATTTTTCAATACTTGTGTGAGATGATTGACCTCACGCAGTGATTTCTTTAGTTTCATCGCATGGCGAAAATGTTTCATCCACTTGCAGAAGTTTTCGGATTTCCGACAACTGACATGAGCGCCAAAGCGAATCGTCACAGAACAAAGCGCCTCTGTCCGTTCAACAATAAAGTTCCGAACTGCACAAAAGACAAAGCACAAAATCCACTCGGCGTGTGCAGCGTGTTTCACGACGACGAAGTGGTCATTACTTGTCCGATTCGTTTTCGTCAGGAATGGATCATTGCGGACGACGCGGCGGATTTCTTTTTTCCGGCAGGCGCAACTTGGACAACACTTACAGAAGTTCGTTTGAAAGATGCAGAAGGTGGCTCGGCTGGCAACATTGATGTTGTTCTGTGCGCTTATGACAAGTCCGGCAAAGTTTATGATTTTGGCGCGCTGGAAGTTCAAGCGGTTTATATTTCTGGCAATGTCCGAAATCCATTTGAGCATTACATGGAATCTCCGGCCAAAAATTGCAAAATGGATTGGACGACGGAAGCAAATTATTCACGGCCAGATTATCTTTCATCGTCTCGCAAGCGACTCGCCCCGCAATTGATTTTCAAAGGCGGAATCATCAACGCTTGGGGTAAGAAAACGGCTGTCGCACTTAACAAAGGATTTTTCAATACGCTGCCCACGCTACCTGAAGTGCCAAAAGAAAAGGCAGACATCGCTTGGATGATTTATGATTTGAAGCCGCCTGCAAATGACGGCGAACATTATGAATTGTTTCGCGAGCGGATTGTTTATACGCGTTTTGAAGCCGCGCTGAATCAAATTACAAAGTCTCGTCCCGGCAAGATGGAAGATTTTATCAACCATTTGCAGGAAAAAGTTGACGAGAAATTGGAAACGCCGCCAATAAATCGCACGCTTGAAAATCCTTTTGGCAAATGAGCGTGTCACAAACATTTTTGCTGCCAGACTTCGTTGAGCGTGACAGGCCGGTGAATGTTTCTTCCGTGCCGCAGCGTAGTCCATTTCGCTATCCGGGCGGCAAGACTTGGCTTGTGCCGCTTTTTCGTCGTTGGATGATGAGTCTGCCAAGTCAGCCAGCAAGTTTCGTCGAACCTTTTGCTGGTGGCGGAATCATCAGCCTTACCACCGCATTTGAATTGCTCGCCGATAAAGTTGTCATGGTCGAACTGGATGAGCAAATAGCGGCAGTCTGGCAAACGATTCTTGGTGGCGATGCAAAATGGCTCGCCAAACGTCTGCTCACATTTGAGCTAACGCCTGAATCGGCAAAAGCGGAATTAGCGAATCCCCCGGATTCCCGTCGTGAGTTCGCTTTCCAAACTGTTTTGAAAAATCGAACGGCGCATGGCGGGATTTTGGCTGAAGGCGCGGGCGTCTTGAGAAATGGAGAAAATGGAAAAGGAATTTTATCCCGCTGGTATCCACAAACTATCGGCAAACGGATTACAAACATCGAACTCGTTGCCAATCGTCTTGAATTTATTCACGGCGATGCGTTCGATGTGCTGGCTAAATTTCAAAAAGACCGTGATGCTGTTTTTTTTATTGATCCGCCATATACGGCGGGCGGCAAGCGCGCAGGTTCACGGCTTTACACACATTCAGAAATTGACCACGACAAACTTTTCTCACTTTGCGAAAATCTGCACGGCGATTTTCTGATGACTTACGATAACGCCGAAGAAGTTCGCGCACTAGCCGAACGACATGGCTTCGAGACAAAACCTGTCGCAATGAAAAACACGCATCACGCCGAAATGGACGAATTGCTAATCGGTCGGAATCTGGATTGGGTTGAAGATGGCGGCATTTTTCGTGAAGAATCGCCAGCTTACAAAGTTGCATCGGCTGTAAAAAAATCTGCTCATTAATCCGTGTCCATCCGTGGTTAAAACTTTTTCAGCATGACCTTCGTCGCAAAATTTCTGAAAGACGCGCGCGTGATGGCGGGCGATTTGCGCCATCGCAAGATCATCCGCGCGGCGCTGGGCAATTACGAGATCGCCCGCGACAAGCGCAAGGCGTCGTTTCAAAGCTGGGAATCCGCGCGCCAG
>DATAUQ010000042.1:0-54022 GCA_036268155.1 Verrucomicrobiia bacterium
GGAAATCTTCCGGCGAAAAACCAAACACGCTTTTTCCATCCGCGCCGGACAACCAAACTTCCGTCACGCACGTTCCTGACGCCAGCCGCGTCCAGGACAAAATCACTTTGGCGGAAACGCTCGCGCTCACGCGGACGAATTTTGATTATTACGCGTTGCAACTCGGCAACCACGTTCTTGGCGGCGGATTTTACGCAACGTGGTTGTATCGCGATTTGCGCGAGAAAAGTGGGCTGGTTTATTTTGTGGACTCGTCGTTCAACATCGGCCAGACGCGCGGCGTTTATCAGGTTGAATATGCCTGCGACCCGCAGAATGTTTTCAAGGCGCGCGCGGTGATCTTGAACGACTTGAAGGAAATCCAGACGCAGCCGGTTTCCGCGCACGAATTGTATCAGGCGAAATTGATGCTGTTGCGTGACATCCCGCTGTTTGAATCGTCCGTGGATTACATCGCGCAAGTCTGGCTCAAATACTCTTCGCTCGACATGCCCTTGGACGAGCCGATCCACGCAGGGAAAATTTACGCGCAATTGACGACGAACGACGTGCAAAACGCTTTTGCAAAATGGATTCGCCCGAACGACCTCGCGCAAGTGACGCAAGGGCCGGCACCACAATGAGACAGCCGGAGAATTTAGCCGCCGGTCTTTCCAGTCGTGGAAAATTTATTTCTGTTCGCGTGGAATTATTTCGAGCGCATTTCTATTGTTGCGTGTCGAACCCCAATGACGGAGACTAAAAATCATGGACACGAATATGAGCACAAACAACGCGAGCAAGAACGTTCTGAATTCGGACGTTGAAATCAAGGGCAACATCAAATTCGCCGGCGAACTGACCTTCGAGGGCAAGCTGGACGGTGAAATCAACACGGACGGCATATTGACCCTCGGCGACGGTGCGGTCGTCAATGGCAACATCAACGCGCAGTCCGTCGTGGTGCGCGGCAAGGTCAACGGCAACATCAACGCCAAGGAAAAAATCGAGATCAAGGCCAAGGCTGAGGTGTTCGGCGACATTCGCGCCACGAAACTCGCCATCGAGGAAGGCGTGACTTTCGTCGGCAAAACGGAAGTCAACCCGAACAAGGTTGCGCCCACCGCGCCGCCGGCTCGTCCGGCTGAACCGCCGAAATTTTCCGAACCAATCAAGCGTTGAACCGGCGGGCGAGGAATCCACATTGAATGCCGGCAACGAAACAGGACAAAGTCCTGGTGGCCTGCCCTCATTGCGGCCACCAGCAGCCTGAACCGCGCGCCGCATTTTCCACCAATTGCAAAAAGTGCGGGCAGCATTTCCACGTTCAGGAAGCTCTCAATCCGGCGCGGAAAAAATCCGCGCGCGCGCTGGACCTGCGACGCATCGTTTGCTTCGAGTGCGGCGCGGAACTGGATATTCCCGCCAGCGCCGAGTCCACCATGTGCAAGAAGTGCAGCCGTTATCTGGATTTGCACGATTACCACATCAACAATGCCGTCGCCAAAAATTTCAAGACCAAGGGCGCGTTCACGGTTGAACCAAAAGGTTATGTTTTCAATACTGAAACCATCGGCGGCGAAGTTGTCATCAAAGGAAAATTTCACGGCAAACTCGCGGCGGAACAATCACTGACAATTTATTCCACCGCCGAGATCAAAGGCAGCCTGACCGCCGCGCATTTGATCATCCCGGCGGAAAATCATTTCCGCTGGCCGGACATCATCAAGATCGGCTCGGCGGAAATTGCGGGAGAACTGGCGGCCAATTTGCACGCGAGCGGAACCGTCACCTTGAAATCCACCGCGCGATTCTTCGGCAATCTGGATGCCGCGAATTTGGTCGTTGAAACGGGCGCGGTGGTCGTCGGGAAAATGAATATCGGTTCACAAGCCCGCAACGAACAGAACCGGCTCCTTTGACTCCGCGCTTGCAAATTGAACATAATCGGTTTCGATTACCACTGACAATCGCATGAGCGCATTTCCCGTCAGCCTCGAAAAAGCAAGCCAACTCGCCGCGCGCATGGTCGCGCTCAACGTGCGCGAGGCGGACATCGAGGAATCTTTTGTCCGCTCCGGCGGACACGGCGGACAGAACGTGAACAAGGTTTCCACCTGCGTCATGCTGCTGCATCGTCCGACCGGCGTGCAGGTGAAATGTCAGGCGACGCGCCAGCAGGGAATGAACCGCTTCATCGCGCGCCGGTTACTGCTCGACAAAATCGAAGAATGGAAAATTGGCTTCGTCGCCGCGCGCCGCGCCGAGATCGAAAAAATTCGACGCCAGAAACGCAAGCGTTCCCGCCGCGCAAAAAACAAAATGCTCGCCGACAAATCTCATCACTCGGCCAAAAAGGAATTGCGCCGCTCGACGGCGGATTAGCGAATCATTGCCGTTAACCTAATGCGCCACTAAACTCGGCGGCAAATGAATGGAGTGGTTGAAATCTTCGTAGGACTGTTGCTCGCCGTGGCGGTGCTGGCGCTGGTCGCGCGCAAACTGCACATCCCTTATCCGATTTTATTCGTCATCGGCGGACTGCTGCTCGGCTCGATTCATGGACTGCCGCAAGTCCGGCTCAATCCAGAACTGGTCTTTTTTTTATTTCTGCCGCCGCTTTTGTTTCCGGCGGCGCTGTTCACTTCGTGGCGCGATTTTCGCCTGAATCTCCGTCCCATTTCATTGCTCGCCATCGGATTGGTTTTGTTCACCACGGTGGCCGTCGCGTATCTCGCGCATTATTTTCTGCGCCTGCCGCTCGCCGCGGGATTTGTTTTGGGCGCGATCATTTCACCGCCCGATGCGATCGCGGCGACGGCGATTGCCGAACGTCTGAAAGTGCCGCGCCGCATCGTGACAATTGTGGAAGGCGAAAGTCTGGTCAATGATGCGACTGCGCTCGTCGCGTATCGTTTTGCCGTCGCTGCCGTATTGAGCGGTTCATTTTCGTTGGCACAGGCGAGCGGACAATTTTTTATCGTGGGCATCGGCGGAATTCTCATCGGCCTGGCGGTCGGCTGGCTGGCGCAACAATTTCACAAGCGCGTGGATGATGCGCCGATTGAGATCACCGTCTCGCTGCTGACGCCGTTTGTCGCGTATTTGGCCGCAGAGCGATTCCATGTTTCCGGCGTGCTCGCGGTCGTCGTCGCCGGTTTATATCTGGGCCGACGAATGCCTGAACTCCTCACGTTCAAGACGCGGCTACAGGGCGGGCCGGTCTGGGAAATGGTGGAATTTCTGCTGAACGGCTTTGTCTTCATCCTCATCGGACTGCAACTGCCCGAAGTGCTGCATGCGTTGTCCGGACATGACATTCCGATTCAACGGCTCGTCTGGTATGCCTTGTTCATCAGTTTCGCGGTGATCCTCATCCGCATCCTGTGGGTTTTTCCGGCAGCGTATCTGCCGCGTCTGTTGTTCAAAAGCATTCGCAAACGCGATCCTTATCCTTCGTGGCGACACGTCACGCTCATCGGCTGGACGGCGATGCGCGGCGTGGTTTCGCTCGCGGCGGCGCTGGCGATTCCGCTCACGATCCAAAATGGCGATCCTTTCCCTGACCGCGATTTGATTTTGTTCCTCACCTTCATCGTGATCCTGGCGACGCTTGTCGTGCAAGGCTTGAGCCTGCCGCTGCTCATCCGCTGGCTCGGCGTCGAGGACGACGGCTCGATGGAAAAAGAAGAACGCGAAGCGCGCCTCAAGGCCAACCAGGCCGCGCTCGCCCGACTGAATGAAATCGGCGAAAACGAACCCGCAAAAACCGACGTGCTGCAGCGGTTGCGCATCGAATACGAAGACCACATCCGCCAGGTGGAAGGTGTCGAATTCAAAAACGCCGGCACGCCGATGCGTCTTTTTTCGTCCGAGTTTGAACGCCTTTCGCACGAGGCATTGCAGGTGGAGCGCCGGACAATCCTGAAACTTCGGAACGAAGACGCCATCGCCGATGAAGTTTTGCGCCGTATCCAGCGGGACATTGATCTGGCTGAAGCGCGGTTGCAGCACCATCAGTGACGGCGGCGGCAAATTAATTTCAAGTCAGGTAACTGAAAATAAAAAAGCGCGCCATCTCTGACGCGCTGGAATTTTGAAGACGTAAATAATTTACGCCGGAACCGCCCGCGCCGCGCGGTCGGCCTTGCGCTGACTCAAGTTTTTGAAAAACTCAAAACCTTCGCGGCTGCGGCGCACGAGCACGTCCTTGTCTTCCAACATCGTCTTGATGATGCGCAGAATGGGTTTCGGACGCATATAATAACCGTGGTAAAAGCGGTCCACTTCCTCGGCGATCTTGTCCTTGCTCAAGCCGGGATATTCCAGCGAGCTGGCCTGCATGCCGCCAGTTTCAACGAGGTCGGTCTTGTCCTTGTTCGTGAACCAGCCGTTCTGCTTGGCCATCTCATAAAGCTCCGTGCCGGGATACGGCGCGGCGAGCGAGACCTGGATGCTGAACACGTCAAGTTCCTTCGCAAAGTCCATCGTGTTCTGGATGCTCTGTTGCGTCTCGACCGGCAGGCCGAGGATGAACGTGCCGTGGATAAGAACATCGGCCTTGTGACAATCCTTGGTGAACTGGCGCATCTCCGCCATGGTCACGCCCTTCTTGATGCGCGTCAGGATGTCGTCGTTGCCGCTTTCGTAGCCGACGAGGAACAGGCGAAGCCCGTTGTCCTTGAATTGCTTGATCGTGTCGTAATCAATGTTCGCACGGCTGTTGCAGGACCAGCAAAGGCCGAGCGGCGCAATTTTTTTGGCGATCTCCCGTGCGCGCGGCAAATTCGCGGTGAAGGTGTCGTCGTCGAAAAAGAATTCCTTCACTTCGGGGAAAACTTTTTTCGCGTAGGCCATTTCGTCAGCTACATTTTGCGCGGAACGGACGCGATACTTATGCCCGCCGATCGTCTGCGGCCAGAGACAGAACGTGCATTGGGCCGGACAACCGCGTCCGGTATACATGCTCATGTAGGGATGCTGCAGGTAACCGTTGAAATATTTCTGGATGTCCAGGTCGCGGCGGTAAACGTCCGCCACCCACGGCAGCACGTCCATGTCATGGATCAATTCGCGCTCGGCGTTGTGCTTGATCTTGCCGTCCTTGTCCTTGTAGGAAAGTCCGTTGATTCCGGAGAAATCGCGACCTTCGGAAACCTCCTTGCAAGTGTAATCAAATTCCTTTCGGCCGACCCAGTCAATCGCGGACGACGCCTTGAGCGTTTCCGTGGGCAGCACGGCGGCATGTGCGCCGACAAAGCCGATCTTCGTGTCGGGCTTCTGCGCCTTGATCGCCTCGGCCACCTTGCAATCGTTGCGCAACGACGGCGTGCTGGTGTGGATGATGACGTGATCGTATTCCTTCGCGATGCGCAGGCATTCGTCCTTCTTGATGCCATGCGGCGGGCAGTCGAGCAACTTGCTGCCGGGCACAAGTGCGGCAGGTTGCGCGAGCCAGGTCGGATACCAGTAGCTGGTAACTTCGCGTTTCGTCTGGTAGCGCGCACCGGCGCCGCCGTCATAACCGTCAAAACTAGGGGGTGAAAGGAATAGTGTTTTGCTCATTCGTGTTCTAAGTAATCGTTGGTGAAAATTTATTCGGACTTCTTCGCGTCTTTGATCTTCGCCAGCAAGTCGTCGCGTTCGCTGGTGTCGGTCGTGCCGCAGGAACTGCCGACGTGTGTATGGTGATCGTGATGAACTTCGTTCGCGAATGCGCCGCGCGCGCCGGCGGCCGGTGAATTGATCGCCGCCTTCGCCTCGGCCAGATGGCCCTTGCCGATGGTCACGCCGTTGAACGCGCGTTTCGCCAGTTCCGGCGAGGACGGAAACGGCTTTGGTTTCGCGCCGAAATTGTATTTGATGTTTTTCCAGTTGTCGCCGCTCTGGTAATTCGTGCCGAGCGCGCCGCTGGGATCGTAACCGCAGTGAACCATGCAATGTTCGCAGCGCGGGTCGCGCGCGACGCCGTTGACGACGCCGTATTTTTCCCACTGAACTTTCGCGAGCATTTCCTGATAGCCGCCATAATGGCCGTCGGTCATCAAATAGCACGGCGCTTTCCAGCCCTTGACGTTGAACGTCGGAATCGCCCAAGCGGTGCAGGTGAGTTCGCGTTTGCCAGCGAGAAATTCTTGATAAACCGGCGTGCCGAAAATGGTGAACGCCTTGCCCCAATCCTGAATCTTGGCGAATTTCTGACGCGTCATGTCGCGCGTAAGGAAAAATTGTTTCGGATCTTTGCCGAGACGCGAAACCATGTCTTTCTTGGCTGCATCGTAATCGTAGCCGGGCGAAATCGTGTGGCCATCCACTTCGAGCGACGAGAGATACTTGAACATATCCTCGATTTCCGCCACGTCGGTTTCGCGATAAACAGTGGTGTTCGTCGCGACTTGATAGCCGCAAATTTTCGCCATCTTGATCGCCTCGACGCATTCTTTGAAAACGCCTTCGCGTTCGACAATCAAATCGTGCGTGAATTCCAGACCGTCAACGTGGACGTTCCAATACATCCATTTCGTTGGACGAATGACGATTTTTTTCTTCGCCGCGTCGTCGGATTTACGAATGACTTCGGCTTCTTTTTCAGAAATTAATTTTCCGTCGAGCAATTTTTTCAGCTTCGGTTCAAGTTCAGGCGAATAAATGGCCGCGAGATAATCGCGCATTTTTTTGCGCATGAACATTCCATTAGTGCAGATGTAAAGCACGCGGCCTTGTTCGAGCAGACCGGCGATGAGTTCCTCGATCTTGGGATAAATCAGCGGTTCGCCGCCGCAAATCGAAACCATCGGCGCTTCACATTCTACGGCGGCTTGCAAACATTGCTCCAGCGGCACCATGTCCTTGAGCGACGTGGAATATTCGCGGATGCGTCCGCAGCCGGTGCAGGTGAGATTGCAGGTGTGCAGCGGTTCGAGCTGCAGCACCATCGCAAATTTCGGCGTCTTGCGCAGTTTGTGCTTGATGATGTGGCTGGCGATTTTTTTGGTCAGCGCGAATGGAAAACGCATAATTTTATTTTATGGAAGCAACCTCGGTCGAAATTTGCGGGAATGAAACCGGCGCATTCGTTGGCGCCGGGTCAGCCTTGATAAGATGCCCCGCGCCCGGCAACAAAAAATCCATGGGCGAAACGCTCGTGCCGGTGTTGATGCCGCTGCAACCGGCGCCAGCCAGCGCGAACCACGAGAGTATTGCCAGCAGAAGTAATTTGCGGTCTAATCTCACCTGCCCAGTATAAAACAGCCCGGCATGATGGCAACTTTTTATTCCGAACCGAGCCGCGCAACGAAATGGAAATCTATAGCCGCCATTTTGATCCTTGCCGGCGGAATTCTGCTGGCCGGGGAGGAGCAAACGAAAATTTCCGCCGCTTTCGCCAGAAAGGAATTCGAGCGCGCCCAAATCCAGTTCCAGTCGGACAAAAATAATCCGACCAATGCGTGGCAGTTCGCCCGCGCCGCCTTTAACTTCGCCGAGTTTTCGACCAACGATACCCAGCGCGCCGCGCTCGCCAGCCTGGGCATCGCCGCGTGCCGCTCGCTCGTCGCACGCGAGCCGAAGCTGGCCGCCGGACATTATTATCTGGCGATGAACCTCGGCCAGCTCGCGCGCACGGAATATCTCGGCGCGCTGGCGCTCGTCAAGGAGATGGAGCCGGAATTCATGACGGCGGGAAAGTTAGACCCGCTGCTTGACCATGCCGGCCCGGAACGCAATCTGGGTTTGCTTTACCGCGATGCGCCGGGCTGGCCCGTCAGCCTAGGCAATCCGTCCAAGGCGCAGTCGCTTTTGAAAGAGGCGGTCAAATTCGCGCCGGATTTTCCCGAAAATTATCTGCACCTCATCGAATCCTATTTGAAATGGAACGAACCCGACGACGCGAAAAAAGAATTGCACGCGCTCGACGCCATCTGGCCGGCAGCGCGGACGAACCTCATCGGCGATAAATGGGTGCAAAGCTGGGACAATTGGTCCACGCGTCGCGACGCCGCGCGCAAACAACTCGACGCGATCCCGGCACCGTAGAAATAAGTGGGATTATCCACATGACAAACAAACGGGATAAAACTGGTAGGGCGGGCAGTCCTCTGCCCGCCGAACGCGTGGATTGGCAAGAAGCGGCGCGCACGGAGTGACGCGCCCTACCCGGATTGTTTGTGAACAAGATAATCCCAGAAATAAGCTGAAATTTTCTGTGGCTGTTAGCGGCCGGTTGATTTAACTTGCCGACTGACAATTGGAGTTGGAAAAAGTTTTCAGCCTCATGGCAAAAAAACTCATAGCGGCATTGACCGATACGACCTTGTTTTTGCAGGAATGGTTCGCCAACCCGCAGCGGACAGGCTCGCTCGCGCCAAGTTCGCCGCAGCTCGCGGCGGCCATGGCCCACTGGCTGCCGTCCAATCCCGAAAGTTTCGTCCTTGAACTCGGCCCCGGCACCGGCGCGGTCACTGAAATGCTCATCAAACGCGGCCTGCGCGAAGACCGGCTCGTCGCCATCGAACGCAATCCGAAAATGGCGCGGCTGCTGCGCGAAAAATTTCCGCGCGCCCAGATCATCATCGGCGACGCCTGGAATCTGGATCATTTGCTTCGCAGCCGGCGCGAACCCATTGAAAGCGTCGGCGCGGTCATCTCCAGCCTGCCGCTCCTGAATTTTCCGCACGCGGAAGCCGAAGCCCTCACGCAAAAAATCCGCGCCGTGCTGGAACCGCATGGCAACTGGGTCCAATACAGCTATCACCTCGGCAAAAAGCAGGTGCGCGGCGCGGCCAGCTTTCAACTGCGCGCCTCGAAAATCGTCTGGCTGAATTTCCCGCCCGCCCGCGTCAGCGTTTTCCAAAAATAAATGTCACCGCGCTCCAATTTAGAACTATTCTAAATCTTGACGCGCGGCCTTCGCCGGTTAAACTTGTTCTTCGTAATGAGCGCAATCGCCCAAAGCAAAACGGAGCATCATTTGACTGAAAAGTTGACTACGAGCGGCTTTCGTTTCACGCCGCAGCGCCAGCACGTCTATGACGTGATCATGCATAAGCGCGATCATCCGACAGCGGAGGAAATTTTCATCCGCACGAAGAAGGCGATGCCGGAGATTTCCCACGCGACGGTTTATAACTGCCTTGATGCGCTCGTCAAATGCGGCCTCGTCCGGCAGGTCCAACTCGAACGCGGCGCGACGCGGTTTTGTCCGAACATGGAGGAGCATTGCCATTATTACTGCGATTCGTGCGGCGAAGTTTTTGATGTCGCGTTGCCGACGGATTCCACGGTCATGCCGCGCCCGAAAGGTTTCAAAGTGGATCATTACGACATCGCGGTTCACGGCCTTTGCGCAGAGTGCGCGAAAAAGGCGAAACTATGAAATTAAAATTAACATCGAATGATAAGAAAGGAATTTTGCTGGCAGCAATCATTCTGACTGTTTTTTGCATAGTTATGAAAATCATTTTACTCAACGCTCCAGTAATCACAGTGATTCCGAAGTGACATAAATTTATGCCCACCGCCACCGAGACAATCGAAGATTTGGTCAAGACGGAATACAAATACGGCTTCGTCACCGATGTCGAAACCGAGTCCACGCCGCCGGGTTTGAGCGAGGACACCATCCGCCTGATTTCGCGCAAGAAAAACGAACCCGAATGGCTGCTCGACTGGCGGCTCAAGGCGTTTCGCCATTGGCTCACGATGCCTGAACCGACGTGGCAGTTCGTGAAATATCCGAAAATAAATTTTCAGGACATCACTTATTTTTCCCAGCCCAAGCCAAACAAAAATGCGCCGAAAAGTTTGGACGAAGTTGATCCAAAACTTTTGGAGACTTACGAAAAGCTCGGCATTCCGTTGCGCGAACACGCCAAGCTCGCCGGCGTGGCGGTGGACGCGATTTTTGATTCCGTCTCGGTCGGCACGACGTTCCGCAAACAGCTTGCGGAAAAAGGCGTCATTTTTTGTTCGTTCACCGAGGCGGTGCATGACCATCCCGAACTCGTCAAAAAATATCTCGGCTCGGTCGTGCCGCACACGGACAATTATTATGCCGCGCTGAATTCCGCAGTTTTCACCGACGGTTCGTTCTGCTACATCCCGAAAGGCGTGCGTTGTCCGATGGAGCTTTCGACTTATTTCCGCATCAACGCCGCGAAGTCCGGCCAGTTCGAGCGCACACTCATCATCGCGGACGAAGGCGCGCACGTCAGCTATCTCGAAGGTTGCACCGCGCCGATGCGCGATGAAAATCAATTGCACGCCGCCGTCGTCGAACTCGTCGCGCTGGACAATGGCGAAATAAAATACTCAACCGTGCAGAATTGGTATCCCGGTGACGAAAATGGCAAGGGCGGCATTTACAATTTCGTGACGAAGCGCGGCTTGTGCAAAGGCAAAAATTCAAAAATCTGCTGGACGCAAGTTGAGACCGGGTCGGCGATCACATGGAAATATCCGAGCTGCATTTTGCTCGGCGACAATTCCGTGGGCGAATTTTATTCCGTCGCCGTGACGAACACTTATCAGCAGGCCGACACCGGCACGAAGATGATCCACATCGGCAAAAACACGAGCAGCACGATCATTTCCAAGGGCATTTCCGCCGGTCACGGACAGAACAGTTATCGCGGCCTCGTGAAGATCCAGAAAAGCGCGACGAACGCGCGCAATTTTTCGCAATGCGATTCCATGCTCATCGGCAACAAATGCGGCGCGCACACGTTCCCCTATATCGAAGTGAAAAACACGTCGGCGAGCGTCGAGCACGAAGCTTCGACCTCGAAGATCGGCGAGGACCAGATTTTCTATTGCAACGCGCGCGGCATCGCGACGCAGGACGCGGTCAACATGATTGTGAACGGCTTCTGCAAGGAAGTGTTCAAGGAACTGCCGATGGAATTCGCCGTCGAAGCACAGAAACTTCTGGGCGTGAGTTTGGAAGGAAGTGTGGGTTGATTTTAGCCACAGATGGACTCAGATGAAACACAGATAAAAGCGGCGAAGGATTATTCGCTACAGCCAATCACCGAACAATTAATTGGTGCGGCGTTTGAAGTTCATAATGTGCTTGGCTACGGATTTTTGGAAAAAGTTTATCAGCGGGCAATGCAGGTTGAATTGCAATCGCGTGGCGTCAAAGTTGAATTGGAACCGTTGATAAAAGTTCAGTTCAAAGGCGTGATTGTCGGCGATTACGCGGCGGACTTGCTTGTTGCCGATAAAATAATTGTGGAATTAAAAACTGACGCAACGTATCAGCCGGTTCACGAAGCGCAACTATTGAATGAGCTTCGCGGCACTGGAATTCGGCTTGGTTATCTCATTAACTTTGGACGAGAACGCGTCGAATACAAACGTATGGTTTTTTAATCTGTGTTTCATCTGTGAAAATCTGTGGCTAAAAATTTTAGAAAAATGAGCAAAACGATATTAGAAATCAAAAACCTCTCGGCGGGCGTCGAGGGCAAACAAATCCTCAAGGGCGTCAGCCTCACCATCAACGCCGGCGAAGTCCACGCCGTCATGGGCCCGAACGGCTCCGGCAAAAGCACGCTGGCCGCCGTGCTGGCCGGCCGCGACGGTTACAACGTGACCGGCGGCGAGGTGCTTTATTGCGGCAAGAACCTGCTCGACCTCGACCCCGAGGAACGCGCGCGCGAAGGTCTGTTCCTCGCGTTCCAATATCCGGTCGAGATTCCCGGCGTGAACAGCACTTATTTTCTCAAGGCCGCGTTCAACGAAATCCGCAAGCATCGCGGCGAGCCGGAACTCGACGCAATTGATTTTCTCGCGCTCGTGAAGGACAAGATGAAGCTGCTCGAACTCAAGGAAGATTTGCTCAAGCGCTCGGTCAACGAAGGTTTTTCCGGCGGCGAAAAAAAGCGCGCGGAAATTTTCCAGATGGCCGTGCTCGAACCCAAGCTCGCCATCCTCGACGAAACGGATTCCGGCCTGGACATTGATGCGCTCAAAGTCGTCTCGCACGGCGTCAACGCCCTGAAGCGCGCCGACAACGCGCAGCTTGTCATCACGCATTATCAGCGGCTGCTGAATTTCATCGTGCCGGATTTTGTGCACGTCCTGGTGGACGGCCACATCGTGAAAACCGGCGGCAAGGAACTCGCGCTCGAACTCGAGGCGAAAGGTTACGATTGGATTTTGAAAACGGTCAATGCGTAAGATGTTGTGACGGAGACGTTCCCAATTCCAACAAAATCCAGAACACCGGCGCAGTTGCCAGCGTGAACAATCCTCCATCAAACCAAAATGCACCAGCAACGCCAAAGCTCCGGCGCGCAATCCAATTTGCAGGGAATCAGTAACTGCAACACGTCTCGCGCCAGCGGGACATTCTAAAAAAACGCCGGGCATCCTGTCAGCCGACGGGAACACTTCGAGCGCATAAAAGCCATGAACAACCATTATTCGATCAGCGAGCTGTGCTGAAGCCTTTGACGTTTCGCGCAGCGGCTACCCCACGCAGTCCCTTTGTTTTATGGAAAAGTATTCCAGACCAATTCTGGATTGTCTGTGATTCCCACGGAAGTGCCGTTCCAGTATTCAGATTTTTTGAACCGCTTTGCGTGGCCGTCAAGGAAAGAAAAGTTCGCGCCATTATTATGAATGTTGGTCACCGAACCGCCGTCACCAAGCGCCGGTTTTTGTCCATTGTCAAATAGCCAGACGACGGTCACAGGAGCCGCTGGAATGGCGTTGAGTTTGATATTCGGATGGTCGGTGCCGCCCGTGCCGTTGAATCCCTCGTTGAGCGCGTAATGAAAAAGATTGATGCTGGGTGCAACTACACGACGCGGATTTGCCGGACATAACCAGATTGTGCCTCTGACTTCAGCATCAGCATTGGTTCGCCATGGCATTTCGACATAAGGGAGTAGCCCTAGTGCCTGGGGGATTTGGATATACCAAGCCTGATATGCGGGATTATTGAGATCAGTCGCAAGGGGCGTTGCCTTGCCTTCTGGCGGCAGATGGTCGTCATTGTCCGACACATAAACCTGCGTTGCCAATCCCCATTGCTTGAGGTTGTTAAGACATTGAGATGTCAGCGCCGTCGCCTTGGCCTTGCTCAACGCGGACAACAGCATCGCCGCCAGGATCGCGATGATGGCGATGACCACCAGCAATTCGATCAACGTGAATGCGCGCAAAATCTTCATCTGATTTTTTGAGCCTGAAGCGAATTATCCCAATGGCGGAATGATTGGCAAAACAATTTCTGCCGGACTTCTGAACGATCGCCTGCTAATCTCCCGCCGTGCTTACACAAGACAACATCAAAAACGCGCTCGCAGCAGTCAAATATCCCGGTTATTCGCGCGACATCGTTTCGTTCGACCTCGTCAAGGAGATTTCCGTCGCCAACGACTCGATCAGCGTGACGATGCAACTGACCTCGCCGAATCCCGAAGCCGCGCAGCAGATCAAGGCCGAAAGCGAGCGCGTCCTGAAAAATCTTCCTGGCGTGAATCACGTTCACGTCGAGGTGCGTCAACCCGCCGCCGGATCAGCCGCGCCGACAAGTCCATTTGCAAACCAAAATAAAGTTTCCGGCGTAAAAAAAATTATCGCGATTGCCAGCGGCAAAGGCGGCGTGGGCAAATCCACTTGCTCGGTGAATCTCGCGTGCGCGCTGACGCATCTAGGCGCAAAAGTCGGTTTGCTCGATTGCGACATTTACGGGCCGAGCATTCCATTGATGATGGGCGTCCACGAAAAGCCGACCGTCAACGAAGCTGAGCGCCTCGTGCCGCCGTCCAATCACGGCGTGAAAGTGATGAGCATCGGGCTGCTGGTCACGGACGACCAGCCGGTGATCTGGCGCGGGCCGATGATCACGAAGACCATCCAGCAATTTCTCCTCGCCGTCGAATGGGGCGAACTGGATTTTCTGCTCGTGGATCTGCCGCCGGGCACGGGCGACGCGCAGCTTTCGCTCTGCCAGACCGTGCCGCTCGACGGCGGCGTCATCATCAGCACGCCGCAGGAGGCGTCGCTCGGCGTCGTGCGCAAAGGCATCGCGATGTTTCGGAAAGTGAACGTGCCGATCCTCGGCATAGTGGAAAACATGAGTTACTTCACCGCGCCAAACGGCGAGCGCGTGGAAATTTTCGGCCACGGCGGCGGCAAAGAGGAAGCCGCGCGGCAAAATGTTCCGTTCCTCGGCGAAGTCCCGATCTTCACCGAAATCCGAGAAGGCGGCGACTGCGGAATGCCGATTGTCGTTTCCACGCCGAACCACGCGGCGGGCAAGGCGTTCATTCAAATCGCGGAAACGCTGCGGAAAAAATTTAGTGCGGATTAAATTGCATGACGGAGCGGCTTAAAATTGATAAGTAGAATCAATATGGAACAAATGCGGAAACTCTTGGAGGAGGCTATACAGTTAGCTTTTAAGCAACTGCTGTCTGAAAAACACCTCTATCAATATGTGGAAGTTGACATCGGTTTTATTTCCACGGTTGCCGAGACGGTTCAAAAAGGCATGGGTGCTGCCATTCTATCATCAGACCGCACGGTCAAACGCACGACGCTTGACGATGCAAAAAAATATTGCGTGGAGCAAACTGCGGTGATTTGGTGTCCGAGCAGGGCAATAACGAACACAATAAATTTTCAATCCGGATTAGCTCCGATTTTATTTGAACTGCCTACGATAAATACGTTTTGTAACCATTGCGATGGAAGCCCGCCATTTAATCCAGTGGCTGAAAATTCTTTTTTGGCGCATGAGGCTAGACAAGACAAGATTTATCTCTTGGGATACCAGTGTCAGCAATGCAAAGGGCAACCAATTTATTTTCTAGTGTGCCGAGAAGGTTTGAAACTTCGTTTAGCTGGCCGATACCCGCTTGAAGTTTTACCAACTCCAAAAGTGCTACCGAAGTCAGTCAGCAAATACTACGGCAATGCAATGATTGCTCACCATGCCGGCCAAACACTTGCCGGATTGTTTCTTTTGCGCGTATTCATAGAACAATTTTGGCGAATAGTTCCCGCAGTCAAAGAACTCGTTGCACTTCAACCAAAGGCAACCGGAGACGAACAAGGTGACGCATACCAAAGCAAATTGCCGCAGGATTTCAATTCACGTTTCCCGTCGCTCAAAGATATTTATGGAAAATTGAGCGCTGCCATTCATTCCGCCGATGAGAACGCTGCGCTGTTTGATGATTCGTGCGTTAAGATTGAAAAGCATTTTGAAGCGCGGCGGTTATTTGAAATTGGAAATTAACCTTCTGTTTTCGGGCATTTTCTGCGGTTCATTTTTCCATTGCGCGTCGTCAAGGCAAAGCCAACGTGGTATTTTGCGACGGCCACGTCGAATCGCCGACGTTGCAATTTCTTTTTGAAGACACCAGCGACGACGCCTTGTCCCGCTGGAACCGCGACCATCTGCCGCACCGCGAAAAACTTTCACCGTGATTCTTCGTCCGCCAAAAAGCTGCGGAGCAGCGCGAGATAGTAGCCCACAGCCCGATCTGTGGGTAAAAGCGCCCAACAGAAAAAGCTCCGGCAGGAGCGACAGAAAAACCACATCGCGCAAAGCATTTCTTCCGCCCCATCCGGGGCTTGATTCATTTGGCAACTAAACCCACGGTTTCACCTTGGGCTATTTTCGTTCGCGCCATCCGGTGCTTGAACAAATTTCACGCGCACTGATGTGCGTCAAATCCGCCACCGCCCAATCCGGCTGGCATTTTTTCAATTCATCCAGCTTTGCGCCGCCAGTCGCCACGGCCAGAACTTTGGCGCCAATCGCTTTTCCGCAGCGAATGTCGAACGGCGTATCGCCGACCACGACCATTTCTTCGCCGCGCAATCTTCTTCCCAGCACGCGATGGCTCCGGTCGTGCGCGGCAGCGGCGATCAAATCACGTTCCTCGTGGTCGTCGGCGAAACCCCCGAACTCAAATTCTCCCCACAATCCAAAATGACGCAGCTTGATTTCCGCGCCGAGCCGGATGTTGCCGGTGAGCAGGCCGATGATCGGCGGATTCGGCAACGCACGCAGGTCACGCAGCATTTCCCAGACGCCGGGACAAATCTCGGTCTTGCTGCGCGCGAGAATCTGGTCAAGCCAGAAAATATAACGCTCGAAGAAGCGCGAGAAATTTTCCGGCGTGGCGGGAATGTCGTTATGTTTGAAAAATTCGCGGACAAGGCTGACATCCGTGCGCCCGGCGAACTTCATTTTTTCCAGGCCGTTGTGGGCGTTGAACTCGGTGGCAAAAGTTTTGGCGAAAGCCTGCGTGCCGGCGTGGCCCGTGTGGACGAGCGTGCCGTCAATGTCGAACAAAACCAGTTTTACCATGCGCGGAAAATATCAGAGCGGCGGAATCCGGCGAGATTTTAAGGACAAATTGCCCGTAGAAATTTTGCGGCAGCCGTTTTTGCCGACAGTTTTCAATTGCGCAAAGGCGGATTGCATGAAAAATTGGTGTCCGATTTGGAAGATTGAAATTTACCATGACACAAACGCTAGAAAAAAAAAACGGTGACCTGACCGTGACCGAACCGTTCCTCGAAAAATTCCGCCACTTCGAGTCCGGCGCGAAATCGTCGCTGCTGTCGTTCCGCAAAGCCGGCCTTGCGCTATTTGCTGAACTTGGTTTCCCGACGTTGCAGAATGAAGATTGGCGTTTCACAAACGTCGCGCCGCTCGCGAAGCTGCCGTTTGCGCCGCTGTTTGAAGCGCCCGCCGTCAACGGCGCGGAAACCAAAGCGTTGAATGAATTTGCTTTTTCAAAACTTTCGGGCACGCGACTGGTTTTTGTGAACGGCCATTATTCGCCAAAGATTTCGACCGTCGAAAAACTTCCGGCGGGCGTGAAGGTCGGCAATCTGGCGGCGGCTTTGACTTCCGATGCCGTGTTGGTGGAAAAATATCTGGGCCGTTGCACGCTTGCGCAGGACAATGCGTTCGCTGCGTTGAACCAGGCGTTTTTTCTCGACGGCGCGTTTGTCCATGTGCCAAAAGGCGTGGATGTCGCCACACCGATCCAGTTGGTTTACATCTGTTCGGCCAACGAAACCGGCGCGACGGTGCAGCCGCGCAACTTGATCGTCGTCGAGGCGAACAGCCGCGTGACGATTGTGGAAAGTTACATCACGACCACGGACAATGCGTATTTTACGAACGCGGTGACGGAAATTTTCGCGGGCGACAATGCGTTCGTCGAGCATCTGAAATTTCAGGACGAGGCGCAGGCGGCATTTCACATTGCGGCGATCCACGGCGAATTTGGGCGGGCGAGCAATGTGAACATCCATTCGTTCGCGCTCGGCGCGAAATTGTCGCGCAACAGCATCCGCACGAAGCTCGCGGGCGAAGGTCTTGAGTGCATCCTCAACGGACTTTACCTCACGCGCGGCGAGCAATTGGCCGACCATCACATGATTGTCGAGCACGCGCAGCCGAATTGCGCGAGCCACGAGTATTTCAATGGCATCCTTGACGACAAATCAAAGGGCGTCTTTCACGGACGAATTCTGGTTCAGCAAATCGCGCAGAAAACCGATGCGAAGCAGACGAATAAAAATCTGCTGCTCTCCGATGACGCGACCGCCGACACGAAGCCGCAACTGGAGATTTACGCCGACGATGTGAAATGCACGCACGGCGCGACCATCGGGCAATTAAATGACGAGAGCATTTTTTATCTGCGCACGCGCGGCATCGGCACGGACATGGCGCGGCAGATGTTGATCCACGCCTTCGCCGGCGAGATCATCGAGCGCATCAAGTGCGAACCGGCGCGCGAAGCCGTTGACAAGCTCGTGTGGGATCGCCTCGAAGCGAATCCGCATTTGGCCGCAAAATAATTTGCCACAGAGTCACAGAGACGCCGAGAAAAACTGAGAAATTAAATTTTTAACTCTGTGCCTCTGCGTCTCTGTGGCAAATTGAATCATGTTCGACGACATCAACGACCTTTATCAGCAGGTCATCCTTGACCACTGCAAGCAGCCGCGCAATTTCCACGAACTGCCCGCTGCCACCTGCTCCGCGCAAGGGCGCAATCCGATCTGCGGCGACCAGTTGAAACTGTTTCTCACGCTCGACGGCGACACGATCAAGGACATCAGCTTCACCGGTTCGGGCTGCTGCATCTCCAAGGCGTCGGCGTCGCTGCTCACGGAATTTGCGAAGGGCAAAACGAAAACGGACGTGGAAAAAATATTCGGCCAGGTCCACGAAATGGTCACGACGGGCAAAGTGAACGGCGACGTAGGCAAACTGACGGTGTTCGCGGGCGTCCACAAATATCCAGCGCGCGTGAAGTGCGCGATTCTCGCCTGGCACGCTGCAATGGCCGCGTTGAAAGGCGAGGCCGAGCCGGTAACGACGGAGTCGGAGCAGAATTGACGTGTGAATCTTTCAATTCCTCGATTGGTTGTCCTTGATACAGCCACGATAAATTATTTGGCTGACAAACCAAATGATCCCGGCTCAAAAGAATTAATCAGCATCTTATCTAGCGGTGATTGGATTCCTTTTCTTACTTTAAATGTATTGGAAGAGATTGCCTGCCACGAAAACGATGCTGTGTTTCAAAGAAGATTTAACTCACTTTGCAGGTTCCCATTTGTTGCCTGTCTTCAAAATTCTCAACATGAAGCATTGGTTGGAAGTTCTCGCGACCTTCGTGTCTGCGAAGTGGATTTTCTGGCTGAAAATCCAAATGCTACGCATGACGAAATTATTAGAACCTTGCGTCCCAAAGTGAATAGCGGATTTTATTCTGGCACAAAAATCGTGACTGAAAATAGAGAATGGTGGCAATTCTTCCGAAAAAATCTTGCTGAAATATCGAGGCGGAATAAATCAGAAGCAGCAAACCTGTCTCATTTTACAATTGCCGACATGGACGAGCCAATTCCGGCTAAAGGTGAACCTTTTCCAAAGCGATCCAGACAAGATGCTGCCGTGTTTATGAGTCAAAAGGCAAAATGGCTCGAACGCAAAGTGCGTGAAGATGGAGACCCACGCCACATTGATCGAGTTACGATCACGGAATTTGTGAAGGATATTTGGGAAGGAGCGCAAAAATTCTTAACCGCCGAAGGGGACGTTGTTGAAGAATGGTTGAAGCAAGGACGTGTAGATCGCTCTCGCCTACCAGCGAAAGCAACGACAGAAGATTTCGTATATGAAGGTGCGTTCGCTATGTGGATGGATTCTCACACTAAATTTCTCGTAGGCGATAAAAAAGAAAGAATGCGCTCAATTCGGAAAGAACAATTACCGTCGCTTGTAATATGGCAAGAATTGGATCGCCGAATAAGGCGGATGCCGAAGGCAGAACTTGGAAACGTCGCAGACAGACATATCGCAAGCTTTGTTCCCTACATCGATTTAATAAACGTGGATAAGCGCATAGCTGAAATTTTTCGGCAGCTAAACAAACAAAATAAATTATTTTTTGAAGCATACAAACGAGTGCCGAAAAAGCCAGGTTTGCCGGGGTTGATTGAAGCACTGAAGAAAAATTGATTTCGCCTGCGTTTGCACTTGGGTCACTTCACATTCAATTCGCGCTGGATGCCGAATTTATCAATGCGTTTGCGCAGCGTCGCGCGCGTGATGCCGAGCAGTTTCGCGGCGTGAACCTGGTTGTCATTCGTTTCCTTCAACGCCTGGATCACGAGTTCGCGCTCGACGGCGGGAATCACCTTCAATTTCGGATCGCGCTTGGCCCATTGAAACAGTTGTCGCGCGAGCGCGGCGGCGTCCGTCGCGGCGGCTTCGCCTGCGACTCCGGCGATTGGCGAAATCGCGCCGCCATTTTGACCGGAAATTTCCGGCGGCAGGTCGCTCAACAGAATCGCGTCGCTCTTGGCCATGACGTGCGCGCGGCGGATGGCGTTCTCCAGTTCGCGCACATTGCCGGGCCAGTGATATTTTTCCAAGGTCTTGATGACGCTGGCGGCGACGGATTTCGGCGGGCGTTTGAGTTCGCGCGCATTTTTTTCGAGAAAATAATTCACGAGCAGCGGGATGTCGTCTGGCCGTTCGCGCAGCGGCGGAATGGGAATGCGCACGACGTTGAGGCGGTAAAACAAATCCTCGCGGAATTGTTTGGCGGCGACGGCGGCTTCGAGCGGCTTGTTCGTCGCAGCAATGACTCGCACGTCCACTTGGATCGGTTGATTTCCGCCGACGCGCTCGAACGTGCCGCTTTGCAAAACGCGCAGGATTTTCGTCTGCGTGGCGGGCGTCATGTCGCCGATTTCGTCGAGGAAAATCGTGCCTTTGTTGCATTGCTCGAATTTTCCGACGCGCTGGTTTGTCGCGCCTGTGAACGAGCCTTTTTCGTGGCCGAACAATTCGCTTTCCAAAAGTTGCTCGGGAATCGCGGCGCAATTGACCGCGAGGAACGGCTGCTGGCTGCGATTGCTGTGATGATAAATCGCGCGCGCCACCAATTCTTTTCCTGTGCCACTTTCGCCGGTGATGAGCGCGGTCGCGTCGCTGACGGCAACTTGTCCAATCAATTTGAAAACCTGTTGCATCGCTTGACTGCGCCCGACGATGCCTTGCTCGTAATCCTCGGATTCAAGCAACGGCTGATACGACACGACTTGTTTCATGTCGCGCGCGGCCTTGAGCGCGTTGCCGACAAGTTCCTTGATCTTCACCGCGTCGAACGGCTTGAGCAGGTAATCATACGCGCCGAGTTTCATCGCCTCAATGGCCGTCTGCGTCGTGCCGTAAGCGGTCATTAAAATGACGAGCTGCTTCGGATGGTTCGCGCGGATTTTGCGGAGCGTTTCGAGGCCGTTCATTCCGCCCATGCGCACGTCCATCAGCACGAGGTCGGGCTTGAACTTGGGAATGACTTTGATTCCTTCTTCACCGGACGACGCGGTGGCCATTTCGATTTCCGGCGAATCAAAAATCCGCTGGAACGAATACCGCACGTCTTCTTCGTCATCAATCAACAGGAGTTTGTTGCGCATTTTGCGAAAGAATAGCGGATTTTCGGCACGCGCACAGCGAATTTTCATTATTTGACCTTGCCCGCTTCAACGCCTACACTCGCCGTCCTTTTTGAACATGAAAATTGTCGTTTGTGATCCGATTTCGCCGAGGGGAATTGCGCTGTTGCAGCAACGTCCTGAATTCAACGTCGTCGTCCTGCCAAAAAAATTACCGGAGGCGGAACTGATTCCGCTCGTGGCCGACGCCGTCGCGCTGGTCGTGCGTTCCGAAACCAAGGTGACCGCCAAAATCATCGCCGCCGCGCCGAAATTGCGCGTCGTCGGGCGCGCGGGCGTCGGCGTGGACAACGTGGACATCGAGGCCGCCACGCAGCACGGCACGGTCGTGATGAACACGCCCGGCGGCAACACGGTGACGACGGCGGAGTTGAGTTTCGCGATGCTGCTTTCGCTCGCGCGCAAAGTGCCGCAGGCGCACGCGACGATGGTCGCCGGAAAATGGGACCGCAAATTGTTTCAAGGTGTTGAACTCGCGGGAAAAACTTTGGGCGTTTTGGGAATGGGCCGGATTGGAACGGAAGTCGCCAAGCGCGCCATCGCGTTTGGAATGAAAGTTGTCGCTTACGATCCTTATTTGACCGAAGAACGCGCGAAAGCCATCGGCGCGGAATTTGCCTCGAGCCTTGATGACGTTTATCTCAATTCAGATTTCATCACCGTCCATATGCCGGTGACAAAAGAGACGAGGGAAATGTTGAATGCGGCGGCGTTTGCGAAAATGAAGCCCGGCGTGAAGATTGTGAACTGCGCGCGCGGCGAAATCATTTCGGAAACGGATTTGATCGCCGCGCTCGAATCCGGCAAAGTCGCCGGAGCCGCGCTGGACGTTTTTGCGGTCGAGCCGCTGCCCGCCGACCATCCGTATCGCAAGCAGCCGAATTTGATTCTCACGCCGCACCTCGGCGCGAGCACCGAAGAAGCGCAGGAAAAATGCGGCATCGAAGTCGCGGAAGTCATCGCGGGCTATTTATTGACGGGCGAAGTCCGCAACGCTGTCAACTTGCCATATCTCGACGCGAAAACTTACGAGCAGGTGAAGCCGTATCTGCCGCTCGGCGAGGCGCTGGGCAAATTGCTCGCGCAACTTTCGCCGGAAAATGCAGACCGCATTTACATCACTTACGGCGGCAATGCGCGATTGTTGCCGAATACCGATCCAGTGACGCGCGCTGTGCTGCAAGGATTTTTGGCCAATAAAAATTTGAAGGATTTGAACAACGTCAATGTCCGTTCCGCCGCCGCGAGCATCGGCATCACGGTCGAGGAAAAAAAATCGGACGAGCCGGTCACTTTCAACGAATGGGTTCACGTCCAACTTTTCAGCGGCGCGAAAAAATTGGTTTCGGCGGGCGGAACATTTTTTGGTTCGCCGAACAATCCGCGCATCGTGCGTTTGTTCAGCCAGCCTGTGGAATTGCCGGTCACCGGCACGTTGCTGTTTTTGAACAATACGGACAAACCGGGCATTGTCGGACACCTCGGCACGTTGCTCGGAAAACACAAAGTCAATATTGCGAGCATGAGCCTTTCGCGCGATACGGTGGGCGGACTGGCGTTGACGGTTTTGAGCCTGGACAGTGTGCCGTCGTCGGCGGTGCTCGAAGAACTGCAGAAAGACGCTGACATCAGCAATGTAAAAGTGGTAAAGTTGTAAAAATTATTGAACTGAATTGAACCCAAACCAATCGAACGACACCATGAACAAAATGAAACTGATTTTTCCCGCCGCGCTCGCCGCGATTATTTTCGGAACAGTCTCCGCTCAAGCGGCGGCTAATCCCGCCAATGACGCGCCGGCCATCGCTGACACAAACGCGACGCCGTCGGCAACGATGGCTTCATTGTTTGGCGACCCGGTCATCGCCAAGGGCAAGGGCTTTGAGATCAAGCAAAGCGAATTGGACGAGGTCGTTCTGGGCATCAAGTCCGCCGCTGCCGCGCACAACGAAACAATTCCGCAGGAACAAATGACGGCCATTGAGGCGCAGATGCTCAACCGTTTGATCCAGATCCAAATTTTATTGCAACAAGCCACTGACGCGGACAAGGCCGAGGGCAAAATGAAAGCCGACCTGCAAATCAGTAATTTGCTGGAACACGCCGGTTCGCAAGAGACCTTTGACCGCCAGTTGAAAGCGGTGGGCATGACGCCGGTGGAACTTCGCAGCAAAATCACGCAGGAAGCGACGGCGACGGCGACCTTGACGCGCGCATTGGGAATTTCCGTGACCGATGCCGAGGCAAAACAGTATTACGCCGATCATCCGGCGGAATTTGAACAGCCGGAAACCGTGCATATCCGGCACATTTTACTTTTGACCATGGATCCCGTGACCCACGCGCCATTGCCCGCCGATCAAACGCAGGCCAAGCGCAAACAGATTGACGACATCCTCAAGCGCGCGAAAGCCGGCGAAGATTTTGCGACGCTGGCCACGCAGTATTCCGAGGACACCAGCTCAAAGGAAAAAGGCGGTGAACTGCCGGAATTGCCGCGCGACGCCCAAGGCATCCCGCCGGAACTTTTAGCGGCGGCATTTTCATTGAACACGAATCAGATCAGTGATGTTGTCACAATGGATATGGGTTATGACATCATCAAACTGCTCGACAAAACCCCGGCGCAAAAAGTGGATTACGCGAAAATCGCCGACAGGATCAAAGATTACCTCGTGCAGCAAAAAACCCAAAAACTCGCACCGGCTTACCTGAATGATCTGAAAAAAAACTCAGGATCTGAAATTCTTGATCCTGATTTGAAGGCGGCTGCGGATGCGGCGGCGCTCGCCGCCGCCACCAACGCGCCCGCCGCGACGCCATGATTGCGCGGGCTTGCCAAATCTGTTTGGGTGCGTCATGCTGAAAACGTTATGAAGACAAAGATTGGAATTGTCATTCTCGCCGCGGTCTGCGTCGGCTTGCTTATCGCCTTGATCGCCACCAAAAAGGCGGCAGACGACCAGCGCAAAAGTGATGAGGACCACATCCTTGATTTCTCCAACCAGTTGGTCACCGCCCATACCAGTCTTGACGATTTGAACCAGGTCAACCTCATGTTGACGAACGACCTCGATTCCACCCGCCAGTCGCTCGTGGATGTTTCCAACAATCTTGCGGAAACCTCCAGCGCGCTGACGGACACGAAAGCCTCGTTGCAAGGCGCTCAGGACCAGATCACCAACCTGAACAGCCGCATCACCGACCTGGAAGCGCAAAACAAATCACTCGATGACCGCGCCACCGCGCTCGCCAGCACCATTCAGGCGCTGGATTCCCAGATCGCCGCCACGCAGGCGCAACTCGCCACGTCCGAGACCAACAACACCTTCCTCACCGCCGAGCTGCAAAAGCAGATGGCGCAAAGAGCCGAGCTGGAACACAAGTTCAATGACATTGACCAAGTCCGCACGCAGGTCAAAAAATTACGCGACGAAGCGTTCGTCGCCCGCCGCCTGCAGTGGATGAGCAGTGGAAACAACCCTGCCCAGCCGCAAAAGGGCGCTCAACTTTTGATGCAACACACAGCGACCTCGACGAACACTGCCTCGCAATATGACCTGAACGTCGAAGTCGGCTCCGACGGCTCGATCCACGTCATTCCGCCGGCCACCAATTCACCGGCGCACTGAACCCGGTTTCGCGGAAAAAATTCCGCCGTAAATTTTCATGCCGACCTACGAATACGCCTGCGAAAAATGCGGCCACGAATTTGAAATCCTCCAGTCCATGTCCGCCCGGTCATTGAGCACCTGTCCCAAGGAACTTTGCGGCCAAAAAAAATGGGGACGCGGCAACGTGAAAAGAAAAATCAGCACCGGCGGCGGATTGCTTTTCAAAGGCAGCGGTTTTTACATCACCGACTATCGCAGCGAAAAATACAAGGACGCGGCCAAAAAAGATTCCGCGCCCGCCAAGGCTCCCGCTGGCGACGCCAAACCCGCCCCGGCACCGGCCAAACCGGCGACCAAGGCAGATAAAAAATGAAAACGCCGCTGTATCGTTGCACCGTTGCATCGTTGCATCGGTTTCACGATTCAACGATCCAACGATTCAACGGTTTCGCGATCCGGCCCGCTTTTATTCTTTGCGTCCTGTTTTTTTCACTGCACGCCTGCGCGCAATTTTCCCCGCCGGGACAAAATTCAGCCCGCAGCATTTCCGGCCAGTTCATCGTCAACGGCACGGCGCAATTTTCCCCGCTGGCCAGCTCACCGCGCATCGCCGCCGATACAAATCTGGTCCGGCTTGAACCCGCCCTGCTCGCTGTTTCCGCCGAACGTGTCAAACAATTGCTCTGGCACCGGCTCGAGATCAAGACCGACATCCCGTGGCGCGGCCAGGTTTTTTTTGCGCTGCATCCGGCCAGGTCAACGGACGAGGACATCACCATTTTTTCCCGGCATTCCGCCGATGGCTGGAATTATCAAGTCCAGTTGCCCGACGTCTTGTCACGCACACGCCTCGCGCAGGCGCTGACCGGCGTGCTGTTGCTGGAATTCGCCAACCGCAATGCGTCGGCGCATTCCGCCGAAATTCCCGCGTGGCTCACCGACGGCCTCTCGCAGCAACTGCTCGCCGCCGGTTCGCCCGAGTTTATTTTGTCCTCGCCGGACAAAGTCGTGAACGGCCTGCCGGCCACGCGGATTGATTTGACTGAACGCAGCGTGGATTCGCTGGCTGCCGCCCGGCGAGTGCTGAAAAATTCCGCCATGCTGACGTTCGAGGAATTAAGCTGGCCCACCGACGCGCAATTGAACGGCGGCGACGGCGGTATATATCCCGCCAGCGCACAGGTTTTTACGGACGCGCTTTTGGATTTGAAGAACGGCCCCGCGAATTTGCGCGCGATGCTGGAAACGCTGCCGCAATTTTACAACTGGCAGCTCGCCTTTCAGTCGGCGTTCCGCGCGGCCTTTCCAAGGCCGCTGGACTTGGAAAAATGGTGGGCGTTGCAGGTCGTCAGCTTCGCCGCCCATGATCCGGGTCCGGGCTGGACACCGATGGTGAGCCGCGAAAAACTCGACGAGATTTTGAGCGTGCCGGTGGAGCTGCGCACCGCATCAAACAGCCTGCCCGCGCACGCGGAAATTTCCCTGCAAGCCGTCATCCGCAATCTGGATGCCGCGCGGCAGGCGGAAATTCTCCAGACCAAATTGCGCGACCTCGGGCTGGCGCAACTCCGCGTGGCCCCGCAATTCGCCGCCTTGACCGATGGCTACCGGCGCGCGATTGGCGGTTATCTGGGCGAACTTCACGTCACCACGTCTGCGTCGGGCCGGAACGGACACGCGTCGGCCATGCTGAAGAGAACCAGCACGCGCGACACGCTGAAAAAACTCGACGCGCTTGACGCCCAGCGGCGAACGATTGAATCCACAGTCAAACCCGACATATTCGTCCCGCCAAGCCTTGCGACCGTGAAATTTTAACTTGAACGCGCTTGGATTGAAATCGGCCAACTTGACAGACGACAATTCGATTTTATAGTGAATCCACTTGAACATGGAGACTGAAAATTCATCCACCAACGGCGACGAGCCGCCTTCGCGCAGTTCGTTACAAACGCTCAAAGAATTCAAATCTGCGGGACGCGGCTTTTGGAGCGACGTTCCTGATTCGGATTGGAACGACTGGAAATGGCAGTTGAAACACCGCATCACGACGGCGGAGCAATTGCAAAAATTTCTGCCCACTCTTACGCCCGAAGAATTTGCGGGCGCGAAACTCGCGAATACAAAACTCGCGCTTGCCATCACGCCGTATTTTTTCAACCTGATTGATCCGGCGGATGAAAATTGTCCGGTCCGGCTGCAAGTCATTCCCAAGCTCGCCGAATCCCACACCGCGCCGTGGGAGATGAGCGATCCCGTCGGCGAAGATTCGCACTCGCCCGTGCCGGGACTTGTGCATCGTTATCCCGACCGCGTTTTGTTTTTGGTGACGGATCGCTGCGCCTCTTATTGCCGTTATTGCACGCGCTCGCGGCTCGTGAGCAATGCGAGCGGCTACGATTTTCATCCCGAATTCGACAAGCAGATCGCCTACATCGCCGCGCATCCCGAAATCCGCGACGTGCTTTTGAGCGGCGGCGACCCGCTTTTGTTGAGCGACGACAAGCTGGAAAATCTCTTGAGCCGCCTGCGCGCGATTCCGCACGTTGAATTTCTGCGCATCGGTTCGCGAATCCCGACCTTTTTGCCGCAACGCATCACGCCCGAACTTTGCGCGATGCTGAAAAAATTTCATCCGCTGTTCATGAGCGTCCACTCGAACCATCCGCGCGAACTCACGACGGAAGTGCGCGACGCGCTGGGCCGCCTCGCCGATGCCGGCATTCCGCTCGGCAACCAGAGCGTTTTGCTCAAGCACGTCAACGACGACGCGACCGTAATGAAGGCGCTCGTCCAGAAACTTTTGATGTGCCGCGTGAAGCCGTATTATCTTTACCAGTGCGATTTGATTTCCGGCTCGGCCCATCTGCGCGCGAGCGTGCGCCAGGGCATCGAGATCATGCAGCAATTGCGCGGACACACGACCGGCTACGCCGTGCCGCAATACGTCATTGACGCGCCCGGCGGCGGCGGCAAAGTGCCAGTCAATCCAGAATACGTCTTGAGCCACAACGCCGACCGCGTGGTGCTGCGCAACTACGAGGGAAAAATTTTCGAATATCCCGAAGCCGCCGATGGCACGCCGCTCTCCAAACCGCCGAAAGAAATTGAAGAGCCGGAGCTTTGCAAGTGTTGAACCGCGAACCACGCGAAATACGCGAACGGTTTTCAACGTAAAACTTCTGACACGAATTCCACGAATTCACGCAAATTAAAAGCCTGTAAGGCTGACAGATAATAGCCCAGGGCAAACGCAGTGCCGCCCTGGGTTAAACGTCAAAAATTTCCAAGCCCTGTAAGAGCGGCAGAAGTCTCGACAATGAATCGCGGAAGACGTAAAAGATTGTCCGACTATGGCACTCACGGAACTTTGGAAAACCGCGCATAAAGAAATTCAAGACAAGCACGTCCAG
Source organism: Verrucomicrobiia bacterium (assembly GCA_036268155.1). Classification (GTDB taxonomy): domain Bacteria; phylum Verrucomicrobiota; class Verrucomicrobiia; order Limisphaerales; family UBA11358; genus UBA11358. The sequence continues at coordinate 28,028 of DATAUQ010000042.1, forward strand.
CAAGTCATTGGATTTGCTGGCGACGGTAAACTTCGCGACGGCGGGGCTGCTTCAAAAGAATTCCGTGATTTCCTCGCGCTTGTTCCATCCAATTTTCTTTCTCGATACGCAAATGACTGTTTGACGGATAAATTCGATAACAGCGGATTGGCATTGCAAGATGTCATCAATGAGGTTGGAACACGTCTTGGATTTCGCGTCGAGCAAGGCCGTTATCGTGGGACGCAGGGCGAGATTGGTTTCGATGGCCTCTGGATTTCGCCAGATGAAAATGGACTCGTTGTTGAAGTTAAAACGACCGATGCTTACCGGATAGATTTGGAAACGGTTGCGACCTACCGGCGCAATCTGATTGCCGATGGGCGGATTAAGCAAACCAATTGCTCCATCCTGATTATCGTTGGGCGCACTGACACGGGTGATCTTGAAGCTCAAGTTCGCGGTTCTCGTCACGCGTGGGATATTCGGCTTATCAGTATTGATGGGCTGCTTCGTCTCATGCACCTCAAAGAAGAATTGGACGACCCGAAAATCATGGGTAAAATTCGTCAAGTCCTGACGCCTCAAGAATTCACAAAAGTAGACGGAATCATTGACCTTGTCTTTTCAACCACGGCAGACGTTAAGAAAGAGCAAGAACTTACGGAAGTAGCTGACGAAGAAGAAGACGAACAGCACAAGACGAAGTTCACTCCACTCAATTTTCGCGATGCGTGCGCAATCAGAGTTCAAAAGCATCTTGGCCAGCCGTTGGTCAAACGATCTTCTGCCGTTTACTCATCGCCAGATGAAAATCTGGCTGTCGTTTGTATTAACTCACGAGAGTATAAAAACGCCAAGCGTTCAGGTCATTCGGGGTTTTGGTTTGCCTTTCATCCTCATCAGCGAGATTTGCTTCAGAATCATAAGCAGACATTTGTTGCTCTTGGATGCGGTTCGGCAGATACCATTCTTCTAATTCCTGGAAAGATATTTATCAAATGGTTGGACCGATTCCATAAAACCGAACGTGACGACAGATATTATTGGCATATCCGAATTCACAAAGACAAAGAAGGCTATTTGTTGCGAGTTAAAAAAGGCGCGGATGCTGTTCGGCTTAACGAGTATTTGCTAAAAAACTGAAAAGATAATTTCTGTCGCCCTTACAGGCTTAAATTTTTTGGACGATTAACCCAGGGCGGCGCGCTGCTTGCCCTGGGCTATTTTCTTTCGGGCTTACAGCCCTGTTTAATTCGCGTTCGCGTGTTTGGCGTGGTTCGCGGTTGAAATTCTCCGCGTTAATCCGTGTAATTCGTGTCAAAAACTTTGTGCCTTTGTGTCTTGGTGGTTAAATTGAAATTTACTTCCGCGCATTTTTCTGCCAGATTGTTTCCATGAGCGGAATCACTTTCATGGTGGATGAACGCGGTCAGAAAACGGCAGCCGTCATTGACCTGCGGAAGCATGAACAGCTTTGGGAAGATTTCCACGACGCGCTACTAGCCAAGTCGCGCGCCCGCGAGCCGCGTGAGAGTCTCGCCTCCGTCCGGCAACGGCTAAAATCCCGTCGGAATGGCTGATTACTCCATCAGCTTCGCCCGCTCCGCGCGCAAGGAATTGGAACATCTTTCTGGCGATGTCGCTGAACGGATTCTGGCGAAGATTGAATTGTTGGCTGGAAATCCTCGGCCTGTCGGCGTCATCAAACTTCACGGGCAGAAAAATCTCTGGCGAATGCGCGTCGGCGATTATCGCGTAGTTTATTCGATTGATGATTTTTCCAAGGCGGTTGACGTTTCCGTGATTCGTCATCGGCGCGATGTTTATCGGGATTTGTAAGTTATGTTCCGTGAATCGCTCCAGACCAAAACCGCGCGGCTGAAAAAAATCATCGCCGGTTTCCAAAAGACTTATCCCGATGCGCACTGCGAGCTGACTTACGCGAACCCGCTCCAATTGCTCGTCGCCGTGATCCTTTCCGCGCAATGCACGGACAAGCGCGTCAACCTCATCACACCGGAATTGTTCAAAAAATATCACACCGCAAAAGATTTCGCGGACGCGCCGCGCGCGGAACTGGAGCAGTTCATCAAGTCCGCCGGATTTTTCCGCAGCAAGGCGAAGAACATCCAGAATTGCTGCCACAAACTCGTCGAGCTTCACGCCGACGAAGTGCCGCGCACGATGGAGGAATTGATCCAGCTCGACGGCGTCGGGCGCAAGACGGCAAACGTCGTCCTGGGCAACGCGTTCGATGTGGTGGTCGGCGTCGTCGTGGACACGCACATGATGCGATTGTCGCACCGGCTCGGTTTGGTCACGGAACGGACGCCGGAAAAAATCGAACTCGCGCTGATGAAGTTGCTGCCGCAGAAATATTGGCTGGATTTCAGCCACTGGCTCGTCTGGCACGGACGCCGTCGCTGCTTCGCGCGCAAGCCAGATTGCGCGAATTGTGAAGTGCTGAAATGGTGTCCGCGAATCGGGGTGAAAGAAGTTTTAGCCACAGATGGGCACAGATGAAACACAGATAAGGTATCCGCAGATTTCGCTGATTGGCGCAGATAAATTTTCCATCTGTGTTTCATCTGTGTAAATCTGTGGCTGAATGAATTGGCTTCTTCTCAATTCCGGCAAATGCGACGCGGCGTTCAACATGGCGCTGGACGAAGCGTTGCTCGAAAATGTTTCGTTGCTCGGCAAACCGGTTTTGCGTTTTTATGGCTGGACTGAACCAGCAGCAACATTCGGCTACTTCCAAAAATTTTCTGAAGTCGAGCGCGCGACACATTTGCGTCCGCTGATTCGCCGTCCGACGGGCGGCGGTATCGTGCCGCATGACGCGGACTGGACTTACAGTTTTGTCGTTCCGCCAAATTACGAATGGTATTCGCTGAAGGCGATAGAAAGTTACCGTCGCATCCACGAATGGATTCAAAGCGCGTTCACAAAATTAAAAATCGAAACCGAACTTGCGCCATGCTGCAAAAAAACTTTGCCCGGCCAGTGTTTCGCCGGCCACGAAAAATTTGATTTGCTCTGGCACGGGAAAAAAATTGCGGGCGCAGCGCAGCGGCGGAATAAATCCGGTTTATTGATTCAAGGCTCGGTTCAGCCACCGCCGATAAAAATTGTTCGCGATGATTTGGAAAATGCGATGCGCGAAGTCGCGTGTGAAAAATTTAAGGTTGAGTGGCGTGAATTTTCGCCGGACGAAAAGCTGCTTTCGCGCGCGGAGAAATTCGCATTGGAAAAATATGTGCTGACGAGTTACAATCAAAAGCGTTGAAACATCATCCATTTTATTAAGTTGTGAAAAATTCCCGGCCGTTTTTGGGAGGGTTGAGAAAAGGAGTTGTTGTTGGAATCATTTCCGCGATTTTCCCGGCGCAATTTTTGTGTGCACAGATTTTGATGAGCGGCGGAACGTATTCGCAGAATTTTGATTCGCTGGCGAATTCCGGCAGCGCGAACACTTGGACGGACGATTCCACTTTGCCGGGCTGGTATGCGTCCAGACAAGTTTCGCCGAACGAGATTGCCGCTTATCGCGCGGCCAACGGCGGTGGAACCACCGGCGCGCTTTATAGTTTTGGCGCTTCGGCTTCTGCCAATCGCGCGCTGGGCTGTCTGGTTTCCGGGACGCCGGGCAGCATCGCCTTTGGATTGCGTTTCACCAACGACACGGCATTTGCTCAAAGTAACATTCTGATTTCGTTCACGGGCGAGCAATGGAGGAATGCCAACACACTGGCGCAAACGCTCGCGTTTTCTTATCAGGTTGGAATTTTACTGACCAATTCCGACGGCGCAAATCTTTTGACGTGGACGCCTTTTCATTCTTTGGATTTCACAACGCCGATCACCGGCGGAACCAGCGGCGCGCTGGACGGCACGGCGGCGGCGGATCAAATTGTTTTCACGAACATTCTTGTCGCCGGCGTCGCGGTTCAACCCGCTCAGGAATTATTTTTGCGCTGGTTTTTGGCGCGGCCATCCTCGGGCAGCAGCCACGGCGTGGCGATTGATGATTTGACGGTCAGTTTTCAAACCGCCGTTCCGTCAACCAATCCGCCGGTCATCACGTTGCAGCCGCAAAGTCAGGCGGCGGCCGAAGGCGGATTCGCCATTTTTTCCGCCAGCGCGACGGGAAATCCCGCGCCAACTTATCAATGGCAATTCAACGAAACTAATCTGCCCGGCGCCACGAGTCCAACGCTCGCGTTGGACAATTTGACAACGAACCAGGCCGGAAATTATTCCGCGATGATCACGAACATCGCAGGCGTGACGAACAGCGTGGCCGCGACGCTTTTCCTCATGCCCGCTTCGATTGCCGCCACAAACGGCGCGATTCGGATTTTGCAATACAACGTCGAAGGCAATGGCGCGACGGATTGGAGCACAAACGCGACGCAAGTTCGGGCCATCGGGCGCGAGTTGATGTATTTCAACCCGGACATCATCACGTTCAACGAAATTCCCGCGACGAATGTCTGGCAGATGACGAACTGGGTGAAGGCGTTTTTGCCCGGCTATTTTCTGGCGACCAATTCGACGAGCGACGGCTTCATCCAAAATTGCATCGCCAGCCGTTTTCCAATCACGCGTTCAGCGAGCCATCTGCAATTTTCGAGCCTCGCTCCTTACGGCTACATCGGCACCGGTTTCACGCGAGATTTGTTCGAGGCGCAAATCGCCGTGCCGAACTGGCCGCTGCCGCTGCATGTTTTTGTCGCGCACCTGAAATCCACCAGCAACAGCACGGCGCAGGACGACGCAGACAAGCGCGCGGCGATGGCTTCGGCGGTTTCAAATTATTTTGCGGTGACTTTTTTGACGTCCACCAACGGCTCGCATCCCTACATTTTGGATGGCGACATGAATGAAGACGCTTTTTTTCCCGAAACGCAAAATTATTCCAGCGGCCATCCGATCCAACGCATGACCGCGACGCCGACCGGATTGCAGATGACCATTCCGATCAATCCCGTCACGCGCACCGATTTGACCGAATCCATCCAAGGATCACTGGATACGCGTTTCGATTACATTTTGCCGTGCGGGTTTTTATTTTCCAACATCGCTGGCAGCGACGTTTTCCGCACCGATTTGCTCACCCCATTGCCGCCGAATTTGAACGGCAACGACGATAAAGTTGCGTCCGACCATCTTCCCGTGCTGATGGTTTTTAATAATCCGTTCGACACGCCATTTAAACTCCTGTCCATCGCGCGAACCAATCAAAATGTCACGCTGCAATGGGAATCACAAAACAACCGCGTCTTCAACATCGAAGCCTCGCCGGATTTATTTTCGTGGCTGCCGTTCGCCACGAACATTCTGACCGCGACCACCAATTCGCCTTTTGTTTTCACGACGAACAACATTGGCGACCCGGTAAAATTTTTCCGCATCCGCCGCGCGCCGTAAAGACATTGCGAAATCACGTTATTCTGCCAAATCAAAACAGCGCCACTAAAATGAATTGGAAATTTTGGCGGAATCCGGCATTTTGAAAATATGAATTTGACTGAAGAACAACGCCAGCGCGTCAGCGCATGGATTTTGGAAGGCGCGAAACTTTCGGAAATCCAAAACCGTCTGCTGTCGGAATTCAAATTGAAATTCACCTACATGGAAGTCCGCTTCCTCGTGGATGATTTGAAACTCACGCCGAAAGATCCCGAGCCGCCCAAAGTCGTCACGCCGCCCGCCGCCGATCCGGCAAAACTCACCGTAGAAAAAAATCCCGCGCCGGAAGGGACATTGCCAGCTTCGGGCGTTTCCGTCAGCGTTGATCAAATCACCAAGCCCGGCGCGATGATCAGCGGCACGGTCAAATTCAGCGACGGTCAAATTGCCGATTGGTATCTGGATCAAACCGGACGGCTCGGCGTCGTGCCGAAGCAAGCCGGTTACAAACCATCCGCCGCCGACGTGCAGGATTTTCAACTGGCCTTGCAACAGGAAGTCGCCAAGCTCGGCTACTGAAACAAATTTTGAGTTTTAAGTTTTTAATTTTTAGTTGAAGCGCGTGGCATCAGCTTCAACTAAAAACTTAAAATTAAAAATTCAAAACTTCCTGCGCATTTGGCACATTGAACCGCGATGCGCGAAAAATTCCGGGTCTGGGCTGAAACGCTCGAAACCTTCTTCCTCGAAGTGGTCATCTTCGAGGAACGCCATGACTTTCGTGCGAAACTCACGCGCTCGATTTTGTTCGGCGGCTCGAAAGTTTTCCAGGTCGCCGTCAAAGTCCGCCGCTGGCTTTACAACATCCGCATCCTCCGCGACAAGACGCTCGGCGTCCAGGTCATTGCGATTGGAAATCTCACCGTCGGCGGCACAGGCAAAACTCCCGTCGTGGAAAAATTTGCGCGCGAACTCCGTGACGCCGGACGCAACGTCGCCATCCTTTCGCGCGGCTACCGTTCCAAGCCGGTGCCGATTCACATCTGGCTGGCGAATAAAATTCTTTTGCGCGGCGACCAGACGCCACCGCGCGTCGTGTCCGACGGCAAATCGCTGTTGCTCGATTCGGATTCCGCCGGCGACGAGCCTTACATGCTCGCGTCAAACTTGCGCGACGTCATCGTCCTCGTGGACAAAGACCGCGTGAAAAGCGGGCGTTACGCGATTGAAAAATTCGGCTGCGACACTTTGCTGCTTGATGACGGCTTTCAATACTGGCATTTGCGCGGACGCCGGCATGACGTCGTTTTGATTGACCGCCAGCAGCCTTTCGGCAACGAGCATCTGCTGCCGCGCGGCACCTTGCGCGAACCGCCGTCGCACCTCGCGCGCGCCCACACGATTTTCATCACCAAAAGCGACGGCAACACGGCGGAATTGCGCGAACGCATCGCCAAATTAAATCCCAGCGCGCCGATCATCGAATGCATTCACCGTCCACTTTATTTTGAAGATGTTTTTACCGGCGACCGGAAAGGCCTTGAATTGCTCGCGGGCAAAAAAGTCGCGTCGTTGAGCGGCATCGCGCAGCCGGAAAGTTTCGAGCAAAGCCTTGTGAGGCTCGGCAGCGAACTCGTTTATTCCAAACGCTTCGCCGACCATCACCGTTTCACGCAGCAGGAAATTCTCAACGCCATCAACCGCGCCAAAAAACGCCAGGCCGAAATAATTGTCACCACGCAAAAGGACGCCGTGCGCTTTCCAAAAATTGACCGGCGCGACCTGCCGTTTTATTTCATGCGCGTGGAAATCCAGATCGTCAGCGGCGCGAACGATTTTCAGGATTGCGTCCGTAAAATCTGTTTCCGCTGAAATGGACGCGCTGATCTATCTTTTCGGGCGGTGCGTAGTCGCAATTTTGCAGGCGCTGCCACTGGTCTGGGTCGCGCGGCTGGGCCGCGCGCTGGGCGCGCTGGCATATCGGCTCGACGGACGGCGACGGCGCATTGCGCTGGATAATTTGACCATGTGCTTCGGCGGCGAAAAATCAGCGGAAGAAATCCACGCCACCGCGAAGGAAAATTTCCGGCGCATCGGTGAAAATTTTGCCAGTGCCGTGAAAACCGCCGCAATGACTCCATGGCAGATGCTTCCGCATTTTGATCTCACGCTCGCCGGAAACATTCTGCCGCATGAGGCCGACGCCGGCCCGCAAAGCCGCATCGTCGCCATCGGACATTTTGGCAACTTCGAGCTTTATGCGCGGTTCGGCCAGTTCGTGCCCATCTTCAAATGCGCCGCGACGTATCGCGCGTTGAAACAGCACGCGCTCAACCGCATCATGGTTTCCCTGCGCAAAAACGACAGTTGCCGTTTTTTTGAACGGCGCACCGAAGCCGCCGCGCTCAAGGCGGCGATGAGCGACACCGGCCTGTTGCTCGGCCTGCTGGCGGACCAGCACGCGGGCAGCAACGGATTGCGGCTGCCGTTCCTCGGCCACGAATGTTCCACTTCCGCCGCGCCGGCAATTTTTGCGCTGCGCTACAATTGTCCCTTGCACACCGCCATTTGCTATCGCATCGGCTTGGCAAAATGGCGGATTGATGTCGGCGATGAAATTCCCACGCGCGAAAACGGCGTCGCCCGGCCGGTCGAAGCAATTATGCGCGATGTGAACCGCGCCTTTGAAATCGCCGTGCGCCACGATCCGGCAAACTGGTTCTGGGTTCATAATCGTTGGAAAATGCAGAAGTCAGAATCCAGAATCCAGAATCCAGAAATTGAAAGCGCGAAAACATGAGTTCCTTGACTCTCGATTTCCAATTTCCGCCTGCCCCGCGAATTCTGGTTCGCGGAACCAACTGGCTCGGCGACGCCGTGATGACCACGCCCGCGCTGTTGCGTCTGCGCGAAAAATTTCCTGGAGCGCACATCACGATTCTCACGCCGGAAAAATTAAAGGACTTGTGGAAAAATCATCCGGCGATTGACGAAATAATTTCTTTTGCATCGGGCAAAAACCTTTTTTTCATCGCCAAAAAATTGCGTAAATCGGCTCGCGGGGACGCTCGCCCCACCAAATTTGATTTGGCGCTCGTGCTGCCGAATTCGCCGCGCTCGGCGATTGAAGTTTTTTTAGCGGGGATTCCACAACGTATCGGTCATGCGCGCCCGTGGCGGAATTTTTTCCTCACTCAAATCGTCGCGCCGCGCGCGGATGCCGTGAAAATGCGGAAACGCTCAATCGCTGAAATCCGCGCACTTGTAGCCGCCGATGTGAATCGGCGGACGGACCGCGCTTTCACAAGCGCGGCTACGAGTGCGCATCAAATCCATGAGTATTTGCATCTGGCCGCCGCGCTTGGGGCGAATCCTGAACCGCTGCCGCCAAAATTATTTGTCACGCCGGAAGAAATTGAAGCCGTGAATAAAAAATTTGGCTTGGACAAAATTTCAGATCTGATTTTCGGTTTGAATCCCGGCGCGGAATACGGCCCGGCCAAACGCTGGCCGGTTGAAAAATTTATTTCCGCCGCGAAGGAAATTCAGCGGCAGACAAACTGCGCCTGGATTTTGTTCGGCGGCAAAAATGATTTGCCAATCACAAATCAAATCGAATCCGCAATCTGCAATCCGCAATCCGCAGTTTTTAATCTCGCTGGCAAAACTTCTTTGCGCGAGTTGATGGCGCTCTTAAAACATTGTCGCGTGCTTCTGACGAACGACACCGGCCCGATGCACGTGGCTGCGGCGCTCGGCGTTCGGGTCGTCGCGATTTTCGGCAGCACGTCGCCGGAATTGACCGGCCCGATTTTTTCCAGCAACGCAACCATTTTGAAATCCGACGCGCCATGTTCGCCGTGCTTTTTGCGCGAATGCCCGATTGATTTTCGCTGTATGAACGGCATCGGCGTTGAAAAAGTTGTTGAAGCAGCCGTTAAATTGTTAAATGGTTGAATCGTCGAATCGTTGAATTGGCAGCTACGATTTAACGATTCCACAATTCAACGAATTACGCTTTTGGTCTTTGCGACTTTGTGGTAAATCCGTTTTGTGGAAACCGTCATCAAACTCACGAACGAACTCGTCGCGTCTTATGCGCGGCTGGGCGGCATCAATCATCTGGACGGCAAAAATCTGCCGTCCAAGCGCGCCGTCACGGACATCACCTGCGATCTGCTGCGGCTGCTGTTCCCCGGATTTTTCGATGAAAAATTGGTTCACTCGTCGGAAGTGAAAACGGAAACGGCGGCATTGCTGGATTCCGTCCTTGGAAAACTGGAGGACGAAATCCGCAAGAGCCTTTCATATCAAACGCCAAAAGATTTGCCGAAAAATGAAATCCCGAAAGCGGCTCACGATTTGACCGTGGAATTTCTCGGCAAACTGCCGGACATCCGCGAGATTTTGAAAACGGACGTAACCGCCGCGTTCGACGGCGATCCCGCCGCGTCGAGCCGCGAGGAAATTTTGGTTTCGTATCCGTTCGTCGAGGCGATTGCCGTTCAACGGCTGGCGCATGAATTGTATTTGAAAAATGTCGCGCTGATTCCGCGCATCATGACGGAATGGGCGCATTGGCGTTCGGGCATGGAGATTCATCCGGGCGCGAAAATCGGCACGCATTTTTTTGTGGATCATTGCACCGGCACGGTCGTCGGCGAGACGGCCGTCATCGGCAACCATGTGAAGATGTATCACGGCGTGACGCTCGGCGCGAAGTCCACGGCGGGCGGACAGGCGTTGCGCGGCAAGAAACGGCATCCGACCATCGAGGACAACGTGACGATTTATCCGGGCGCGACGATTCTCGGCGGCGAGACGGTCATCGGCGCGGGCAGCACGATTGGCGGCAATGTGTTCATAATGGACAGCGTCAAGCCGAACTCGCTGGTCATTTACGACGGCCTCGATATGCGCGTGCTGAACAAGTCGGACAAGAAAACCATCTTGGATTTTCAGATTTAATTTCAACCCATGTCATTCGTCCGGCTGTGGCTCTGGATTTCCGCGTTCGCAAGTGCGGCGGGCTGGATGCTCTCGGCGTTTGGACAATTGAACCGCACCGGCTACGGAATTTTCTTCGCAGCGTTTGCGATTTTTATTTTTGGCGGACGCAAGGAATTGGGTCTGGTTCCAGCCAGAAAATTATTTTACCTTAAAAAATTCCTGCGCCGGTTCCGCCGTCCGCTGCCGCTGTGTTTCTCGGCGCTGGCGGTCTTGATTTTTCTGGGCGGCGCGCTTTATCCGCCGAGCAATTACACCGGGCTGAATTATCGCGAGGCGCGCGTGCTGCAATGGCTGGCGCACGGCCACTGGTTCTGGGTCCACACGGCCAATTACCGGATGAACGACCGCGCCTGCGGCATCGAATGGCTGACCGCGCCGCTGCTGCTCTTCACGAAATCCGACCGCGCGCTGTTTCTTGTCAACTTCATCCCGTTCCTGCTGCTGCCCGGACTGGTCTTCAACGTCTTCACGCGGCTGGGCGTCCGCGCGCGCGTGGCGTGGCAATGGATGTGGTTGCTGCCGACTGGCTACGATTTTTTACTGCAAGCGGGCAGCATCGCCAACGACACGTTTCCCACGGTCTATGCGCTGGCGGCGATTGATTTTGCCGCGCGGGCGTGGAGTTCGCGGCGGACGGCGGACTTGTGGCATTCGATTTTGGCCGCCGCGCTGTTGACGGGAGCGAAGGCCAGCAACCTGCCGCTGCTGCTGCCGTGGGCGATTTTGATTTTTCCAATGCTTCCGTTGCTGCGAAAAAAACTTACCGCCACCGCGCTCGTCATTTTGCTGGCAGCGTTAATTTCGTTTCTGCCCACGGCCATTTTGAACATTCATTACTTGGGCGACTGGTCGGGCTTGTCCATCGAACATGAGGGCATGAACATGAAAAATCCTGCGGGCGGCGTTTGGGGCAATGCGCTGCTGATTGGATTCAATAATTTTATTCCGCCGCTCTGCCCGTTCGCCGGCTGGTGGAATCAAAACGCACTGACAATTTTGCCGCACTTCATCGTCGCGCCCATGCAGGCAAACTTTGAAAACGGTTTTCACATAATCGGCGAACTCCCGATTGAAGACTCTGCGGGCGTCGGATTGGGCTTAAGCGCGCTGCTGCTGGTCTCTTTCGTCGCCGCGCGTTTTGTGAAAAACCGCGCGATCGAAAATGAAATTCCAGTTCACATGTTGATTCCGCGTGAATTTTCCCGGTTAGTGCTGGCCGCGCCGTGGATTGCGCTGCTCGCCTACGGCATGAAATCCGGCATGGTCACGCCGCAACGGCTCATCGCGCCTTATTATTTTTTGCTGGTCCCCCTGTTGCTGGTCGGCAGCGGCCAGTCGCAAATCATCCGCCGCTGCTGGTGGCGCGCGCTGGCCGGCGGAGTTTTGATTCTGGCGCTTGTCGTTTTGATCCTGTCACCCGATCGTCCGTTGTGGCCGGCCAAAACTCTTTTGTCCAAGTTTCATTTGCAACATCCCGACAACCATTTGATCAACCGCGCGCTGAAAGTTTATACGGTTTATTCGCAACGCTGGGATTCGCTCGCCGGCGTCCGCGCGTTGCTGCCGCCGGGAATCAAAATTGTTGGCTTTCTCGGCAGCGAGGATGATTGCGACATCTCGTTATGGCGTCCGTTCGGCGAACGGCGCGTAGAACATTTTGTATTGACGGATTCACCGGAAGAAATCAGGGATCGTGCCGAATATGTCGTCGTGAGCGGATCTTATCTGGCAGAACGGGGCATTTCTTTCGATGACTGGCTGCAAAAATCCGGGGCGGAATTTATTGCCTCGACCAACGCCATGCTGAAAATCACCAGTGGGACGCAGTCGTGGCAGATTGTGCGCTTCAAGTAATTGGCGCTTTCCGTCAATCTTGTCATGGCACGGCGATGGAATAAATCTGGCCGTCCTGCGTGAGGACGTAAAGTTCGCCGTCCAAATCCTCGGCGAAACTGAAGATGTTTTTCTTTTGGTTCAGCAGCGTGCCGTGCGCGGTGACTTTGTGCGCATCACGGTCATAGCGCAGCCCCCAAATCGTGCCGAGATTGTAATCGCCATAAACATAAACGCCTTCGAGCGCGGGAAATTTTTTGCCGCGATAAACGTAGCCGCCAATCACGCACAGGCCGATGCTGTGGTCGGGAAACAACGCCTCCGGTTGAAGATTTGGCTTGTGCGGATATTCCATGACGGGTTCGATGTATTGCGCGCCGGGCGGGCCGGGTTTGAAATGATGCGCGCCTTCGCGGACACTCCAGCCGTAATTGCCGCCGTTCGTGATCACATCCACTTCCTCCCACAAATCCTGCCCGACATCGCCGACCCACAAGTCGCCGGTTTTTTTGTCCCAACTGTAACGCCACGGGTTGCGCAGGCCGTAGGCGAAAATCTCCTTGCGCGCACCGCTGTTGATGTCCGGTTCATGCACGAACGGATTGTCGGACGGAATGCCATAGTTTAATTCATGCGCGCGCTTGCCGCTGCCGATTGTCGTCCGTGAATTCACGTCGATGCGCAGCATTTTGGCGAGCAAAGTGGAAGTGCTCTGGCCGCTGCCGAATGGATCACCGCCATTTCCACCATCTCCAAGACCGAGATAAAGGTATCCGTCAGGGCCAAACGCAAGTTCGCCACCCTTATGGTTTGAAAAGGGCTGCGGCACTTCAAAAAGAATCCGCTCGGAACTCATGTCGGCCTTGTCCGGGTCGGTGGTGGAGACTTTGAATTCGCTGATGACGCTGCGGAAGGGATAATTTTGCGGCTGTGAATGCTGGTCGGCGGGATTTTTCTGGTTGTAGTAAATGTAAAACAGGCCGTTGGTCTTGAAGCCGGGATGGAATGCGATGCTCATGAGGCCGTCTTCGTTGTCGAAATACGGATGACGATCCTCGATGTTCAGAAATTCCTTCGCGTCGCCACCGTCTGAGCCTTTTTTCACGATGAGAATTTTCCCGGCCTGCGCGACGAAAAATAAACGGCCTGAACCGTCCGGCGCTTCACTCATCCAAACCGGGCGGTCAATTTGCAGATTTGGAAAAACCTGTTTGAGCGCGATTTGAGGCAACGGCGGCAACGGCTGCGCTGCGCTGGCGGTGAAAACGGCGGTGAGAATGCAGCAGGCGACGGCGGGCAGAAATTTTATTTTATTCATTTGTGTGAAATCAAAAACCATCAGACGGCGGATGTAAAGTGCTGGTTACGCGTTCCGCGCGAATTTTCAACGACGCCATCTTGAAAATGAAATCGCGCGCGGCGCGGTTTGTGTTATTGTGCGGGCGCATCAATTGAAATCGCTCGTCAATCTCACTCGCAAACGCTCCGAACGCGTTTTTCTCGTCGGCGTCGAACTCAAATCGCGCGCCGACGTGGACACACACGAGTCGCTCGCCGAACTTGGCGAACTTGCGGCCACTGCCGGCGGCGAAGTGATCGAGCAAGGCACGCAAAAAATGGTTTCACTCAACGCCGCCACGTTCATCGGCAAGGGCAAGGCCGGCGAATGGGGTGATTTCTGCCGGCGCAGCGAAGTGGACACCGTGATTTTCGACGATGAACTTTCGCCCGCGCAAAGCCGCAACCTTGAAAAAATTTTCGAGTGCAAAATTCTGGATCGCACGTCACTGATTCTCGACATTTTCGCGCAACGCGCCCGCACACGCGAAGGCAAGATGCAAATTGAACTCGCGCAGTTGCAGCATCTGCTCCCGCGCCTGACAAAATATTGGGGCCATTTGTCGCGGCAAAAAGGAGGCATCGGGATGCGCGGCGACGGTGAAACACAATTGGAAACCGACCGACGACGCGTATTGGACCGCATCTCTAAAATTTCCCGCGAACTTCAAGGCGTCCGCCAGCAGCGCGAAACCCAGCGCGTCGGACGCCAGCGCAGCGAGTGGCCGCTGGCTTCGATTGTCGGTTACACGAACGCGGGCAAATCCACCTTGCTTAACCAGCTCACCGACGCAAAAGTTTTGGTCGAGGACAAACTGTTCGCCACGCTCGACCCGACGACGCGGCGCTTGAAATTGCCGACAAACCAGAATGTTTTGCTCACGGACACCGTCGGTTTCATCAAAAAATTGCCGCACGGACTCGTCGAGGCGTTCAAGGCGACTTTGGAAGAAGTCGTTCAAGCCGACTTGCTGCTGCACGTCGTGGACATCAGCCATCCGCAGGCCGAGGAACAGATCGAGGCGGTCAATTCTGTGCTCGCCGAAATCGGCGCAGGCGAAAAACCGACGCTCATGGTTTTCAATAAAACTGACAAATTGAAATTGAACGGCAACGGCGCGCTGAATCGTTGGCTGGAAAAATTTCCGCACGCGGTTGGAATTTCCGCCGCGACCGGCGAAGGCGTTTCAAATCTGCTTGCCGAATTGGGAACGCAATTGCGCCCGACACGGGAATTTCTGGAATTGAAAATTCCGCATGAGCAATCCGCTGTCATCGCGCGCCTGCACAAAGTCGGCCAAGTTGTTGAACGGCGTTACAACGGCAAAGCCGCGAAATTCAAGGTCCGCATCCCGCCGCATCACCACGCGGAATTTGCGCCTTACGTCGTAAACCAGCCATAGCGGTTTTCGGCAGAAAGCCGGACAATCCATTTTCCAGAAAAAATGCGGCACTCTGCCGAGATGCCATTACCATCAAACCGAAAATTCAATCTCCGGCTTGCATCGCGGCGGCAATCGGCGTTTAATCTTTTTTAGTAACTCAACGAGAAATTTATGTCAGTCACCGGACGGCAAACTCACAACACCAGCAAAGTCCTCTGCGTCATCATGGGCGGCGGCCAGGGCACGCGCCTGTTTCCGCTCACCAAAGACCGCGCCAAGCCCGCCGTGCCGCTCGCCGGAAAATACCGCCTCGTGGACATCCCGATTTCAAATTGCATCAACTCCGGCTACCGGCGCATTTATATTTTGACGCAGTTCAATTCCACCTCGCTGCACGGACATATTTCGCGGACGTATAAATTCGACCAGTTCACGAGCGGCTTCGTGGAGATTCTCGCGGCACAACAGACGCTCACCAACACCTCGTGGTATGAAGGCACGGCGGACGCGGTGCGGAAAAATCTCGTTCACTTCCTGAACCACGATTTTGATTACCTCGTCATCTTGAGCGGCGACCAGTTGTATCGCATGGATTTTCGTCCCGTCATCGCGCAACACATCGAGACCGGCGCGGGCATCACCGTCGCAACGATTCCCGTCGGGCGCACGGAGGCAAAGGCGTGCGGCATCATGCAGACGGACGAAGGCCATCGCATCACGCGCTTTGTGGAAAAACCGAAGGAGGACGCCCTGCTCGATTCGCTCAAGCTCACGCCGGAATTGAAAACCAAGCTTGAGGTCGAGGCCAAGGGCGATTCCTTTCTCGCCTCGATGGGCATTTACGTCTTCAACCGCGACCTCATTCGCGAACTGCTCGACAATCCGCTCTCCGATTTCGGCAAGCACATCATCCCAAACGCCATCACCAACCACGCCGTCTATTCCTACGTCTATCAAGGCTACTGGGAAGACATCGGCACAATCCGCTCGTTTTTTGAAGCGAACCTTGATCTTGTCACCGAACTCCCGCGCTTCAATTTCTTCGACATGAGCGCACCGATTTTTTCGCGCCCGCGCTACCTGCCCGGCTCCAAGATCAACGGCGCGCAGATTGATCACGCGCTCGTCACCGACGGCTGCATCATCAACGGCGCGAAAATTTCCAACAGCATCATCGGGCTGCGGACGTTTGTCGGCGGCGGGACGGAATTGAACCGCGTCATCAGCCTCGGCAGCGACTATTACGAATCGGAAGAATCCGTCCTGAAAAATGAAAGCGAAGGCAAACCGCGCGTCGGCATCGGCGCGAACTGCAAGATCGAGAACGCCATCATTGATAAAAACGCGCGCATCGGGAACAACGTGACGATTTCGCCCGCCGGCAAGCCCGACAAGGTTGACCACGAATTTTATTTCATCCGCGACGGCATCGTCGTCATTCCGAAAAATGCTGTGATTCCGCATGGCACGGTGATTTGAAAATGGTGCGATGATGCGCCGCCTTTGCTAAAATGAATTTTGAACAAAATTGACAAACAAAATGATGAGACAAAACAAAATTAATAATGAAAAGCGATCAAACGTTGAAAAAGGATAGGCTGCTTCGCATATGCGCTACAAATTTTTCACATTTTGTTTTCTGGTCGAGTTAACGGCGGGGGTTACTGGTTGCGCGACTCAAAAATCAACACCACCGACGGTAGGGTATGTTGCAGTTGCTTGCCCACAAGATAAGTCGCTGGTCTATCTTTATCGCTCGCGATTTTTTATTCTGAACGAGGGCATCAAAATGTATGTGAATGACAAGCCTGTCGTCACACTCGGTGGCCATGAATACTGTCCTCTAATTTTAGACCCTGGCTACAAAACATTTTCGCACGAAACAGAAAGTGGCCCTTATGGAGTATTCCATTCGATTATGGATGGCATGGCACTCGAGCTTCAGCCCAGCAAAACATACTTTGTCGCATATAGATTTTCGATAAATCCCTTCCAGCACCAACACCCTAGACCATGGATGGTTTTGGTTGATCCGGCGACCGGCACGAATGAGATGTCAAGCGACGTGCTTAAAAAACCACTATGATGCAGCCTAATATGAAGATAGGCTGCAAAGATAATTTTGCCTGAATCCGTTTTCACGAGTCATTTACTTTCCGCCGGTTCGCCGCTAAAATTTTCGCGTGCTCAATTCCGCCGCCATCTGGAAAAAGCTCAATTCGCCGCGCCGGTTGTTTCTCATCGCCGGGCCGTGCGTGATTGAAAACGAAAAATTGTGCCGCACCGTCGCCGCGTCGCTCGTCAAGACGTGCCGGCAGCTTGGAATTTTCTACGTCTTCAAAGCCAGCTTCGACAAGGCCAACCGCACGTCGGGAAAATCATTTCGCGGACCGGGAATTGAAAACGGCTTGAAAACACTTGCGAAAATTCGTGATGAATTTGAAATTCCAGTTTTGACCGATGTTCATACCGAGTCGCAGGCCACCGCTGCGGGCGAAGTCGTGGACATTCTGCAAATCCCCGCGTTCCTCTGCCGCCAGACGGATTTGATCGAAGCCGCCGTCGCCACCGGCAAAATCGTTAATCTCAAAAAGGGCCAGTTCCTTTCGCCGAACGAAATGGGGCGCGTCGCGGAAAAGGCACGGCTCGCGGGCGCGAAAAAAATCCTCCTCACCGAGCGCGGCACGACCTTCGGCTACAACAATCTCGTCGCCGACATGCGTTCGATCCCGATCATGAAATCGTTCGGCTTCCCCGTGATTTTCGACGCGACACATTCCGTGCAACTGCCCGGCGGCGGCGGCGACAAATCATCCGGCCAACGAGAATTCGCACCCGTGCTCGCTCGCGCGGCGCTCGCGTCGGGCGCGAACGGAATTTTTCTCGAGACGCACCCGCAGCCGGACAAGGCGTTGAGTGACGGGCCGAACATGATTCCGCTGGCGGAGATGCCTGCGCTGCTGAAAAGCCTGCTCAAAATTTTCAACGCTTGCTGAAATGCCAAAACCAATCTCAACCGCGCTCAAAAAGAAACTGGCGCGCATCAAATTATTTTTGTGCGACGTGGACGGCGTGCTGACCGACGGCTCGGTCTTCATCGGCGGCGAGCGCGAGTGCAAGCGTTTCAATATTCGCGACGGTCTCGGCCTCGTCTTGTTGCGGCGCGCGGGCTTGAAAATTGGCTGGGTCTCGGCGCGGCCTTCACCGGCGACAAAATTGCGCGCGGCGGAATTGAAAATCCATTTTCTCGTCGAGCAAAACGACAAGCAGAGCAAGACCGGCGCGATTGAAAAATTTCTCGCGCAGGAAAAATTAGGCTGGGACGAAGTTTGCTTCGTCGGCGACGACATCGTGGACTTGGGGCCGCTGAAGCGCGCCGGATTTTCCGTTGCTGTCGCGGACGGCGTGGACGAGGCGAAGGCGGTGGCGGATTTTGTCACGCTCGCACGCGGCGGTCACGGCGCGATCCGCGAAGTCACCGAGATGATTTTGCAGGCGCAGGGAATCTGGGCGCCGTTCGTCGCACATTACTCGGAATGAAAATCAAATTGAACAGCGCCATTGCGGTCTTGTCTGCTTTAATGGCGCTGGGAATTTTCGCCGTCGCGACTCGCGCGCAGCAAAACACGGCGGGACACGCGAGCGATTTTTCTTCCGTCGAATATTTTGAGCCGCCGCACCAGCAGTTGATGAAATCGCGGCTGTCAGGCGCGGAGGCGCAGCCGCTGGCGGGTGGGCTGCTCGCGATTAAACAACTCAAGCTCGAAATGTTTGACACAAATGGCGTTCTGGAAATGGTCGTGAAAGCGCCGGACTGCGTTTATGACACGCTGCACGGCGTGGCGAGTTCGCCGGGGCATTTACGGCTGGAGACGGGCGATGGAAAATCCCACGTCGAGGGCGACGGTTTTTTGTGGCGGCAAACGAATTCGTTCCTCACCATTTCAAACAATGTCCACACGGTGATTGAAAATACGGCGGAAAAGAAAACCGGGTTGTGAAAAAATTTTATTTCATTACGTTGATGATCATGCTGGGCGGCGAAATATTGCGCACGCAGACGAATGCCGCCGATGCGCCCAAGCCGGCGCGTGCGCCGACGATCATCAATTCGGACCGCGCGGATTTTGACATCGCGGCGCGCAAGGCGTTTTATTACGGCAACGTGCGTGTGGATGATCCGCAGATGAAATTGACCTGCGCGCAGATGGTCGCCGATCTGCCGCAAACGGGCGGCCACATCAATCGTATCGTGGCCGAGACAAATGTCGTCATTGATTCCGTGGACGAAAAAGGGCAGACGAACCACGCGACCAGTGACAAGGCGGTTTACATTTACAATGTGCAGAATGGCGTGACGAACGAAACGGTCACGCTCACCGGCCATGCGAAGGTGGAAAATGAGCAGGGCTGGCTCACGGGCGAACCGATTGTATGGGATCGCGCTAACAATTCCTTGCACGCGGAGAACCAGAAAATGCTTTTCCGCCAGAATATCAGCGACGTGATGACAAATACTAATTCGGCGGCTGGAAAAACCAACAAGCCGGCTGCGTCAAAAATATTTTAATGGAAAATTCTGCGTCACAACCGGACAATCTTTTGCTCACCACGGAAAAACTGGTGAAGGAATATCGTGGACGCCGCGTGGTCAACGGCGTTTCGGTCAGCGTGAGCGCGGGCGAAATTGTCGGCTTGCTTGGACCGAACGGCGCGGGCAAGACGACGACGTTCAACATGGTCGTCGGCGTGGTGAAACCGGACGAGGGCTTTGTAAAATTTCAAGACCGCAAAATCACCACGCTGCCGATGCACAAGCGCGCGCGGCTGGGCATCGGTTATCTGACGCAGGAGCCGTCAGTGTTCCGCAAACTTTCCGTCGAGGAAAATATTCTGGCGATTTTGGAAACGTGCAAGCTGTCTGGCGAAGAGCGTGCTGTGCGTTTGAAATATTTGCTCGATGAACTGGATTTGACGCCAATTGGGAAGAGCAAGGCGTATCAATTGAGCGGCGGCGAGAAGCGGCGGCTGGAAATCACCCGCGCGCTCGTGACCAGTCCGAAACTGCTTTTGCTCGACGAGCCGTTCAGCGGCATTGATCCAATTGCGGTTTATGAAGTGCAGAAAATAGTGCGCCGTTTGAAGGAACGCGGGCTGGGCATTTTGATCACCGACCACAATGTGCGCGAAACCTTGAAGTTGATTGACCGCGGCTACATCATCCACAAAGGACAGGTGCTGGTGGAAGGTTCGGCGGAATTTCTGGCGAACGACCCGAAGGCCCGGGAAATTTATCTGGGGCCGGAATTTAATTTGTGATTCGTTGCATCGTTGAATTGCCGCCTCGAATAAAATATATTTTGTTTTAACGACGCACTGGTTCAACAATTTTGTGAAACCCATGGCACATTTATCCATCACGGTTGAGCAGTTTTTCAAGGAACACGGCGCCGCGCTGCAAATGCGGCTCGTCGCGGACGGGTCGGATTTGAAGCGCATCATCCGCGAACCGACGGTCAACCGGCCCGGCCTGGCGTTGAGCGGGTTCACGCAGTATTTCGCCTACAAGCGCATCCAGGTCTTCGGCCACGCGGAATTTTTTTACCTGCGGTCGCTGACCCGCGAACAGCGCGAGTCGCGTTACGCCTATCTGTTCGCCTACAAAATCCCGTGCATCGTCTTCAGCCGCGGATTGAAGCCGGACAAGGAATTCATCGCCGCCGCCGAAAAAGCGGGCGTGCCAGTTTTTCAAAGTCCGCTTGTGACGATGAATTTCATCAACGCCGCGACGCTCGAACTGGAAACCATGTTTGCGCCGCGCGGCACGGAAATCGGCAGCATGGTGGACATCCTCGGCGTCGGCGTCGTCATCAAGGGCGATAGCGGCATCGGCAAAAGCGAGGCCGTGCTCGCGCTCATCGAGCGCGGCTACAGCCTCGTGTCCGACGACGTGACAAAAGTTTCGCTCGTCGGCGGCCACGAAGTCCTCGGCACCAGCGGCGAGTTGACGCGCAACCACATGGAGATTCGCGGCATCGGCATCATCAATGTCGCCGCCATGTTCGGCATCAAAAGCGTCCGCCGCGACAAGACGCTCAATCTCATCGTCACTCTCAAGCAGTGGGACGAAGTCGCCGACGTGGAACGCCTCGGCATGGAGCAGGAATTCCTCAAAGTTCTTGGCGTGGACATTCCGCACATCACGATTCCCGTGCGCCCGGGACGCGACCTCGCGCGGTTGATCGAAGTCGCCGCCTACCAGACGAAGTTGAAAAATTCCGGCTACAACGCCGCGCAGGAATTGAACGAACGCCTGATCGCGCACATGACGGCGGCCAGTCCGCCGCCGGACGCAAAATAAAATTCAATGGCGCGACGCCCTGACATGGTTTAACCTTGGCATGAGCAAAACGATGAGTGCAAAAAAACTGGCGGACGCCGACTTCTTCACCAAGGAAATCACCGTCTCGAACAAGCTGGGCATCCACGCCCGGCCCGCCGCGCTCTTCGTCAAGACCGCCAACCGGTTCGCCTGCGACATCTTCGTGGAAAAGGACGGCGAGAAAATCAACGGCAAGAGCATCATGGGCCTGATGATGCTCGCCGCCGGTCCGGGCAGCAAACTCACCATCCACGCCACCGGTGCCGACGCGCCGCAGGCCATCGCCGAGATTGAAGCGTTGGTGAAGCGAAAGTTTGATGAGGAATAAAAATTGTCGCTGGGCATTTTTTGGTTTTCAATGAGCGCATGGCTGAAGCTCAATTCGACATCAAATACGTCGCGCATCTCGCGCGCATCGCGCTCACGCCCGATGAGGAAAAAAAACTCGCCGCACAACTCGGCGGCATTCTCGGCTACATCGAAAAATTGAAGGAACCCGACGTGACGAACGTCGAGCCGACCGCGCACGCTGTCCCGATGGTCAACGTCACCCGCGCCGACGAACTCCGCCCGTCGCTCCCGCACGAAGAAGCATTACGCAATGCGCCGAGGCAGGCTAACGGACTTTTCATCGTCCCAAAAATCGTGGAGTGAACCATGCCTGACATCGGCAACTATACGCACACCACAGAATTGGTTCTTGGCGAGGCAGGCAAGTATTTTGCCCTGCTGCTGTTTTCCGTCCTGGCCATCCGGCTTTGGCGGCGGTGGGCAAAAACTTCCGCCGCTGACAAGCTGAACAGCCTGCTCGTTGCCTTCGCGGCAACTTTGATCGCGGTTGCCATTGGATGTTTTTCCATGTGCCAGAGCCTTGGCAAACTTTACTCGCATTACGGCATGGAAGCTTTTCATGCCGGACGGCTTTTGCAGGCGCAATCCCTTTTTGAAAGTTCTGCAAAATTCTGGAACAGTCCTGACGCATTGGGACAGAAAGGCGTCTGCTTGCTGATGTCAGGCAATACCGAACAGGGACTGCCATTGATCGAAGAAGCCAAAGCCCGGCGCAAAGGCACCGGCACTTCATTCGAGGAATTTTACGAAGGCCTGTATTATTTCACGCGCGGCCAACGGACCAATGGCGTCCCGCTGCTGGAGGCCGCTTCCGCCGACCAGACCTACCGCTGGAGCGTGGTCAAACTTTTTGCGGTCATGGAACTGGATGGAAACTATCCCGACGACGCGGCGAAATTGATGAAGCCTTTTATGGCCACTGAAATCACCGAAAGCGATCAAGCCTATGTCATTGCCTCGCTCAAACTGGCCGAAGGAAAGACAAATGAAGCGCAGGCCATCTTGGATAAATTTTCCACCCGAGAACTTTCACCGGCATGGAAAACCCGATATGAAAAACTCCAGGCCCAAATTCACAACTGATTTATGGCGCGAAAAATCATCTCCTTCGTCCTGCATTGCCGGCTGGAAGACGTCATCGCGGCGGGATTTTCCGCCACGCTTTTGGTGTTTTTTTCCACCACCAGCTTTTTCCATTCGTTTCAACTCAACGGCCACGACATTATTTTCATCCTGCTGCCCGTCGGCATCCTGGGCGTAAAATGCCTGCTGGAAATGCTTTTTTCACCGGAAGCCGACGGCGAAAAACTGGACACGGGAAAATACCTCGCCAATTTTTTCAAACCCCTGCTGAAAATCTTCCGCGACTGGTTTCCGTTCCTGCTGTTGAGCGCCTGTTATTATGCGCTTTATACAAACCTGTTGCTGCGTGTGAATCCACACACGGCGGACGGTTTTTTATCGCGCATTGACGCCGCGCTGCTCGGCAACCAGGCGTCCATACTGCTCCAGCCTTGGATCAATCCCTGGCTCACAGATTTTTTCTATCTCATTTATTTCTCCTATGTTTTTTCTCTGCCGGCCGTCGCCTTATATCTCTATCTAACAAAAAAGGAAAAAATTTTCCGGCGCGTGATGATGGGTTATCTCACTTTGATGTTGATGGGCATCACCAGCTATCTGCTCGTTCCCGCCACCGGCCCGGAAAAATTCTTCGCCGACCAGTTCACCAGTGATTTGCAAGGCCACACCGTCAGCCGGGGCGTGGACTATGTCATCAACGTCGGACGGGTGGGATACGATTGTTTTCCATCGCTTCATGTGGGGATTCCGCTCTTGCTGTCATTTTATCTGCGCGATTATCGCAGAAAATTATTTGTTCCGGCTTTGATTTATGTCGGGCTGATGTGCGGTGCCACGATTTATCTGCGTTATCACTACGTCACGGATGTCATCGCCGCTTTTGCCTACGCGCCGGTGGCGTATTGGCTGAATGATTTTTTGTTGTCACGCTGGCCGGGCGAACGAATCTCAATCGCCTCAGTTAAAAATCCGGCGCCAAAACAGACCGGCTGAATATGCTGAACCAGCTCACCATTTCCGAACTCGCCACGAAGCTCGCCAAACGCGAGGTTTCCGCGCGCGAAGTCACGCAGTCATGCCTTGACCAAATCGCGCGGGTGGACGGAAAAATCCACGCCTTCATCAGTTGTAATGAACAAGACGCGCTCGCACAGGCGGATTTGGCTGACGAAGAAATTTTTTCCGGCGCGACTCACGCGCAAAAACCGCTGCTCGGAATTCCAATTGGAATCAAAGACGTTCTCGCCGTCAAAAACCAGCCGCTCAACTGCGGCTCGAAAATCCTCGGAAAATTCGTTTCGCCTTACGACGCGACGGCGATTGAAAAACTGAAAGCCGCCGGCGCTATCGTTTTTGGCCGCTTGAACATGGACGAATTTGCGATGGGCAGCTCGACGGAAAATTCCGCGTTCGGCGTCACCAAAAATCCGTGGGACACGACGCGGATTCCCGGCGGCTCGTCCGGCGGCTCGGCGGCGGCGGTAGCGGCGGATGAATGCATCGCGTCGCTCGGCACGGATACGGGCGGCTCAATCCGTCAACCGGCGGCATTATGCGGAGTGGTCGGCTTGAAACCGACTTACGGTCGCATTTCGCGCTATGGCCTCGTCGCGTTCGCCAGTTCGCTCGACCAGATCGGTCCGTTCACTAAAGACGTGCGCGACGCGGCGACGCTGCTTGGCGTTTTGAGCGGCGTTGATCCGCGCGATTCGACGAGCGTGCCGCAGCCTGTTCCAAATTACGTCGCCGCGCTCGACGGAAAAATCAAGGGACTGAAACTTGGTCTGCCGAAGGAATACATGATTGGTGGCCTCAACGCGGAAGTAAAAGCCGCCGTAGATACCGCCGTGAAAAAATTTCAGGAACTCGGCGCGGAGATCGTGGAGATTTCTTTGCCGCACACGGATTATGCCGTGGCGACTTATTACATCATCGCGACCGCCGAGGCGTCGGCAAATCTCGCGCGCTTCGACGGCATTCGTTACGGCGCGCGCGTTGATGGAAATGATTTGCTCGAACTTTATAGCAAGACGCGCGGCGCGGGTTTCGGCGACGAGGTGAAACGCCGGATTATTTTGGGCACTTACGTTTTGAGCAGCGGTTATTACGACGCATATTATTTACGCGCGCAAAAAGTCCGCACACTGATCCGCAATGATTTTCTCAAGGCGTTTGAAAAAGTGGACGCCATCGTCACTCCCACCGCGCCGACGGCGGCGTTCAAGATCGGCGAGAAGTCCGACGATCCCCTGCAAATGTATTTGTCCGACATCTTCACAATCTCCTGCAATCTCGCGGGTATTTGCGGCGTGAGCATTCCATGCGGTTTCACGAAGACACCGAAACTGCCCATCGGTTTGCAGTTGCTCGGAAAACCGTTTGGCGAAGAAACGCTTTTGAAAATCGCGCACGCCTATGAGCAGAACACTGCGTGGCACAAAGAGAAACCCTTTTGACCTGAAGTGATTTCAGAAACGGAGAAGAAACTTACGCCACTTCCTGCGGACCTTTTCCGCCGTTCAGCAAAAACAAAACCGCCATGCGAACGGCGAGGCCGTTCGTTACCTGCTCCAAAATCAGCGAACGCGCGCAGTCGGCAATCTCGCTGTCAATCTCCACGCCGCGGTTGACGGGGCCAGGATGCATGATGAGCGCGTCGGATTTTGTTTTGGCGAGCCGCGCCTTGTTCAGGCCGAACAAGCTCGTGTATTCACCAATGCCGGGGAACATCGTCTTGCGCTGGCGTTCGTGCTGGATGCGCAAGAGATGAATGATGTCCGCGTCGCGAATCGCCTCGTCCACATTGTGCGTTACGCGACAACCCATTTGTTCAAAAGTCTTCGGCACAAGCGTGGACGGCCCGCAAAGTGTCACCTTCGCGCCGAGTTTCGTCAGCGCCCAGATGTTTGAGCGCGCGACGCGGCTGTAAAGGATGTCGCCGAGAATTGTCACGTTCAGCCCGGCGATTTTTTCTTTGTGTTCGCGGATTGTGAACGCGTCGAGCAGCGC
This sequence comes from Verrucomicrobiia bacterium, assembly GCA_036268155.1. Lineage (GTDB taxonomy): Bacteria > Verrucomicrobiota > Verrucomicrobiia > Limisphaerales > UBA11358 > UBA11358. The sequence continues at coordinate 53,816 of DATAUQ010000042.1, forward strand.
CTGCGTCGGATGTTCGTGCGCGCCGTCGCCGGCGTTGATGATGCTGGCATTGACGACGCGTGACAGAAAATGCGGTGCGCCGCTCGCGCTGTGGCGGATGATGATGAAATCGGCGTTGAGCGCCTCGAGATTTCTGGCCGTGTCCTTGAGTGTCTCGCCCTTTTTGAACGACGACGCGTCGGCGGAAAAATTCACGATGTCGGCGGT
>DATAUQ010000043.1:0-7015 GCA_036268155.1 Verrucomicrobiia bacterium
GGCAAAACCAAATTCAAATTCAGGAAAAGTGCTGATGCAAGAATTGGATTTGGCGGCGCGGATGGCAGAGCAATCGTGCCAATTCATGTTGTGGCAGCAGGTTGTCGCCGCTGGCAAAGCCGTCGCAGCCCGCACCCTCGCGCGCCAGATCATTGCAGATTTGGGACGCCTCGAAAAAGATTTCAACGCCTACTGGCCGTTACGAAACAAGGCAACGACGAAACATTGTTCGCCATTTCTCCGCTGGCGCATCGAAGAACTGAAGGCTGTTGTTCGCCGTCGCAATTAGACTGAAAAGAGCCTGGGAAGTTCAGTTCTGCTTCTCTCCATGATAAACGCTGGTGGCGGTTTTGAGAAAAAGGTCGCGCGCCTTCCATTTGTCGTCACTGGTGGATTGGGTCATGAAAATGGCCACCATTCCATTTGTGGGGTTGACGGACAAATCGGTGCCATAGGCGCCGTCGTGGCCGAACATGCCGTTGCGCAGATGGTAGCCCAGGCTGTAATTGACCTTCGTCTTGCCAGTCTGTTCCTTCCGCAATTCATCCATCGCGGCAGGCGAGAGATAGCGCTTGCCATCCAGTTCGCCGTTGTTGGCCAGCATCAACCCGTAGCGAAAAATATCATGCGTGGTGGAAAACAATCCGCCCGCCGCCTCCGGGAAACGATGAACGCGGTCGCTGAACGGTTTCGTGAGGAAATCAATGTCGCCCTTGGCAAAGCCGGATCCGTTCTTGTTCGGCCCGTAAGTGTTGGCCAGCCGGGCGATTTGCGCGTCGCTCGGCCAGAAGGTGGTTTCCGTCATGCCCAGCGGATCGAAAAAGCGCTGCTGCAAAAATTTCTCGTAAGGCATGCCGCTGACGATTTCGACGACGCGGGCGCAGATGTTCATGCCTTGGTTGCCATATTGATATTTTTCACCCGGCTGCCATTGGAGCGGGCCGGTCACGGAACTGAGGGCGCGGTCTTTGAGTGGCGTGCTGTCGTCACCCGTCACCTGCTGGAGTTCGGATAGTGCGGTCAGACCGCTGGTGTGGCTCAGCAAATTCCGGATTGTCACCGGATGCTCCAGTGGCACGAGCAAAAGGTGGTTTGTGTCCTTCTCCGCGACGACCATCCATTTGCTTAGTTGCGGGATGAATTTCGTCACCGGATCGTCCAGGCTCACCTTGCCTTCGTCCACCAACATCATGATGGACGCCCCGACGAACATCTTCGACATCGAGGCAACCCAGAAAACATTGTCTTCGCTGATCGGTTTCTTGGCCTCGACATCGGCGTAACCGATCAGGTTTTTGTAATGCACCTTGCCGCTCTTGTCGGCAATGATGCCGATAATCCCCGCGAGTTTGTAGCTGTCCAGATACGGTTGCATTGCCGCCGCCACTTCCGGGCTGGCGGGCGGTTCGGGATCTGCGGCGAAGCCGGTTGCGGCGGAAAACACCGTCGTCAGCGTTATGATCACCAAAGCAGGAAGCGGCCAGAAATGTTTCATAGCGATAATATTATTCTGCTAATTCTGCAAACAGCCAGCCCGTCTGAATGAAGATGGTATTGGCTTGTCTTGAGATTATCGTCGGCTTGCTACGGGTCAATTATAATTTCCCCTTCACATCCCACGCGTCGCGCAAACCGTCGCCGAGAAAATTTAGCGCGAGCAACGTCGTCACCAGAACGCCGCCGGGAAAAACAATCAGCCACCAGTAAATTCTAATCGGATTGATCTGCGAAACGCCTTCGGAAATGAGCGTTCCCCAACTGGCCATCGGTGCTTGCACACCGAGACCTAGAAAACTTAAAAATGATTCGTAGAGAATGATCGCTGGCATTGTCAGCGCGAGGTAGGTGATGACGACGCCGAAAATGTTCGGAATGATGTGACGAAATAAAATTCGCGGTGCGCCCGCGCCCAGCGTGCGGCTGGCTTCGACGAACGCGCGCGTCCGCAGCGATAAGACTTGTCCACGCACGATTCGCGCCATCGTGAGCCATGAAACCGCGCCGAGGCCGACGAACAAAAGGATCAGGCGCAGACCGCCTTCAAGCGCAGGTGAATTTTCAACAAAGTGCGACTTTTTAATTATTTCTCCGAGAGTTGTCAGCAAGACAATCACGAAAATGATCGTGGGCAATGAATAAAGGATGTCCACGATGCGCATCAACGCGCTGTCCACGCGCCCGCCAACGTAACCGGCGATTGCACCCCACAAAACGCCGATGATCAAACTGACAATCGTGCCGACCACGCCGACGAGCAGCGAGATTTGCGCGCCGAACAGGACGCGCGAAAAAATGTCGCGTCCGTGGACATCCGTGCCGAACCAATGCTGTGCGGTCGGCGGCGAGAATTGCACGTCGGAAAGTTCGTCAGGATCGTGAAGATGCGCGAAATTTGCACCGGCAATTTTCAAGGCAATCGGCCAGGCGATGATCAAGAGCAACAGCAAAGCCAGAAACCAGGTGCTTAAAATCGCCGGGCGGTTTTTTTGGAACCGCCGCCATGCACGCTGGTTGGGCGAAAGATTTTGTTGTGCCGGCTCACTCATATTTCACGCGCGGGTCAAGCAAGGTGTAGGCGAAATCCACGATCAGATTCAGCGCGATGAGCAGAACCGCGTAGAGCAACGCGAGGTCAACGGTCATCATGTAATCGGAATTCAAGGAGCTGTTGATGAAAAAAACGCCTATGCCGGGGATTTGGAAAATGTTTTCGATGACAAACGAGCCGGTCAGCAAATCCGCAAGCATCGGGCCGGAATAGGAAACGACGGGCAAAATGGCGGTGCGGACGGCGTGTTTAAGCAGCAGCAGGTTTTCGCCGAGGCCTTTCGCGCGCGCGGCGGTGACGAATTCGGATTGCATCGCGGTCAACATTCCCTCGCGGAACAGGCGCGCGATTTTTCCGGCGAAAAACAATCCGAGCGCGATGGTCGGCAAAATCATGTGCAGCGGCGATTCCCAGAGCGCGACGGGAAACAGATTTAATTTTATGGAAAAAACTAAAATCAAAATCGGCGCGACGACAAATCCCGGCACGCACACGACGAGGATGGCCAGAAAACTTCCGGCGTAATCCTCACATCGTCCGCGACGTGCGGCGGTGAAAAATCCAAGCGGCAATCCGACGGCCATTGAAAAACAAAAAGCCAATCCGCCGAGCGTCATCGAAACCGGCAGGCCTTGCGCGATGATGTCGCTGACGCGGTGGTTGCGGTATTTGTAGGAGACGTTGAAGCTCGCGGGCGCATGATGCCAGTGGCCGCCCGCGTCTTTTTCCCAGACCAAACCGAAGTAGCGCAGGTATTGTTTCCAAACCGGCTCGTCGAGATGATAAGTCGCCATCAAGTTCCGCTCGATTTCGGGTGACGCGGGCGCGCGTTCGCGGTCGAACGGGCCGCCGGGCGCAAGATGCACGAGCAAAAACGCCAGCGCGCTGATGATGATCAGCAGCGGAACCGAAAATGCCAGACGCTTGAGGAAATACATCTTATTTCTGCGACTTGATTTTTTTTATGTAATTCAACGGATGGTCGTCGAGAATGTTTTCGTAAATGCCAGTGATTTTGTTGGTGTCGAAATAATTGATGCCGACGTAAAAATAAAGCGGAATGATCGGCATTTCGTCGCGGGTCAAAAGAGTTTCCGCCTGTTGAAACAGTTTTTCGCGCGCCTGCAAATCGGTCTGTTCGTTTGCCTGTTCTATGAGCGAATCGTATTGCGGATTTTTCCAGCCGGTGCGGTTGTTGCCGTCGTTGCTCGTGAACATCCCCAGAAAAGTCTGCGGGTCGTTGTAGTCGCCGATCCAGCTTGAACGCGAAAGCTGATAATCCAAATGATCCATCGCGCTTAAATACACATTCCATTCAAGCTGGCGCAAATCCATCTGGATGCCGAGTTCGTCGCGCCACATCTGCTGCAATTCGATCGCGATGTTCTCGTGGATTTTTCCGCCACCGCCGCCGGCTGGCGCGTTGAACATATATTCAAAGCGCGGGAAATTTTTCCCGCCGGGGTAACCGGCCTCGGCAAGAAGTTTCCGCGCAAGTCCGGGATTATATTTGTCATCTTCGGGCGGAAGATAATTGGCAGTCCCATTTGGCACGAGATGAAACGCGGGCTGCTCCCCTGCCCTCGTGATTTTTTTTACGATGCGGTCGCGGTCAATCGCCAGTGACAATGCGCGGCGGACGCGCGGGTCGTCGAACGGTTTTTTTGTCACGTTGATGCGGATGAAATAACTGCCCAGATAATTGAACGTGTGAAAATCCGCGCGCTTGAGCAGCACATCCAGCAATTCCGACGGGATGAGTTCCTTGTCCCACACAATGTCTGCTTGTCCATGCTCGTATAGATTCAGCGCGGCGTGAGGCGAGCCGATGGGCAGCAGGTCAATAATTTCCGACTGCGTGTTCGTCGCGTCCCAATAGCGCGGATTTTTTTTCAGGCGGACTTTGTCGTTGAGCCGCCACTCGGCGAGTTCATATGGCCCGCTGCTCGGCAACGGCCGCGCCGAAAGCCAGCGGTCGCCATATTTTTCAATCGTCCAGCGCGGCACGACGGAAAAAATCGGCGCGGTGATCAAATCAAGAAAAAATGTCGTGGGATGATTTAGTTCGACTTGAACAGTGAACGGGTCAATCATGTGAACCCCAACGAGCGAAGAGTCTTTGATTTTTCCCGTGTTAAAATCCTCGCCGTTTTTCAAATAATAAAGTTGTCCGGCGTAATCCGAGGCTGTCGCCGGACTCAATGAGCGGATCCACGAATAAACCACGTCATCCGCGCGGATCGGTTCGCCCGTTGACCAGACCAGATTGGTCCGCAGATGGAACGTGTAAATTTTTCCGTCTGGCGAAATCTCCCAACTCTGCGCCAGACCGGGAATCGCGCGCGCCGTTTTTGGATCAAGCCGCGTCAAACCTTCAAACAAACCGATGACGATGCGGAATTCCGGCTGGCCGGTGATGATGGCGGGATCGAGCGATTCCGGCTCGGCATTGTTGATGATGGTCACGTCGGCAGGAGGGTCGCGGCGGACGCAGCCGAAAATCAAAACGCAGACGGCGAGGCAAAAAACAAAACGCGCCCGCGAAAAAAATCGCCGGGCGCGTTCGGAAATGGTCATCGCGTTACTTTGCCGGTGCCGGCGCGGCAGGCGCGTTGGTGTCTGCCGTCAAAGGCACCGAAAGGAAATTATTTTTTGGCGCAGCCATCGGTTGTGTCGCTGGCGACGATGTCGCAGGCGGCGCTTGCGTCTGTATCTGCTGCATCTGCTTTTCAAAATCCGCCGTGTTCCCTTGATGCGAACGGTCTTGCAAAACTCCGATGATCAATGCCAGCGCAAAGAAAATAATCGTCGAATATTTTGTGATTTTGGTCAGCGCGTTCCCCGAACCGGCGCCGAACAGCGCATCGGCCGCGCCGCCGCCGAACGCGAGCCCTGCGCCCGCATCTTTTTTCGGCAGTTGAACCAGCACGAGCAAAATCAGCACCGCGCAGTTGACGACCAGAAAAAACGTCAAAATTCCAATTAAAAAACTCATATCAGATCCTATACCGAATTTTTGATGATGTCAGTAAAACTTCTTGCTTCCAACGAGGCACCGCCGACAAGTGCGCCGTCCACGTCGGGCTGGCTCATCAATTCCTTGGCGTTCGCAGGCTTCACGCTGCCGCCGTATTGGATGCGGACTTTTTTCGCGGTGGCTTCGTCGAAAATTTTCACGAGCAAACTGCGGATGAAAGCGTGTGCATCCTGCGCCTGCTGCGTCGTCGCGGTTTTGCCGGTGCCAATCGCCCAGACAGGTTCGTAGGCAATAATCGTTTCGGTCATTTGATCTTTCGTCAGACCGGCGAGGCTGTGGCGCACCTGCGTTTCCAGGACTTTTTCCGTCAAATTGCCTTCGCGTTCGGCCAGAGTTTCGCCAACGCACACAATCGGTTTCAAAGACGCGCCATGGACTGCCGCCACTTTTTTGGCGATGAGCGCGTCGGATTCTTTTTGATACTGGCGGCGTTCACTGTGGCCGAGAATGACGTAGCGCACGGAAAATTCCTTCAGCATTCCCGCGCAGATTTCGCCGGTGAACGCACCAAAATTATTTTCGCTCATGTTCTGCGCGCCGAGCTTGATGTTTTTGGATTCAAGGATCGCCTTCGACACTGATTCCAACGCGGTGAACGGCGGACACACGACGATGTCCACTTCCTTCACGGCGGCTAGGTCGCGTGCGAGATCGTCCACCAAAGCCAGCGCTTCGGCGACGGTTTTGTTCATCTTCCAGTTGCCGGCAATGATCAATTTACGTTCTTTGTTCATGTAAAATTATTTATCTGACAACGCCACCACGCCCGGCAAAACCGCGCCTTCCAGAAATTCCAAACTCGCGCCGCCGCCGGTGCTCATGAAAGTCACCTTGTCGCCGAGACCGGCCTTGTTCAAGGCCTTCACGCTGTCGCCGCCGCCGATGATGCTCTTTGCGCCGTTTTTTTGCGTCGCATCAACGACGGCCTGCGCGACGGCATTTGTGCCAGCGGCAAAACGCGCGTCCTCGAACATTCCCATCGGGCCGTTCCACAAAACTGTTTTCGCGCTCTGGATGATTTTGGCGTAATTCTCCGCCGTTTCCGGCCCGATGCTGAAACCTTCCGCGTCATCGGGAATATCTCCGCTAATCGTGCGAACATTCGCGAGATCATAAACCGGCTTGCCTTTTTTGTTCAGTTTGCCCGTGTCCACCGGCGTCGCGATAATCGTGTCCGTCGGCAATTGGAAATTCACTTTTAATTTCTTGGCTTTTTCTTCCGCCGCGAGCGCCGTGCCTTTGTGATCCGGTTCAATCAGTGATTTTCCGGTCTTCATGCCGTGCGCGAGCTTGAACGTGTAAGCCATCGCACCGCCAATCAAAATCGTGTCAGCCTTTTCGAGCAAGCGGTCAATGACTTTGATCTTGTCCGAAACTTTCGCGCCGCCAAGAATGACGACAAATGGCCGCGCCGGATTTTCCAATTCGTC
>DATAUQ010000044.1:0-11853 GCA_036268155.1 Verrucomicrobiia bacterium
CTTCAATCAAACAATCAATGGATTTGCTTTGGCCCGGCAGCGGTAAAAGGTCAGATGTTTTATTGCCGCATGTAATGAATTATGTGGCTAATTTTTATCGGCCATTGTTAGAAAAAATTGACACGGTTGACTATACAAGAAAATCGAGAGACTTAAAAGTGGCCGAGGAATATGCTATTCGATTAATGGGCGAAACGGTAGATTTGGCGACCGCTCGGCAAATTGCATCAGAACTGGTTGCAAAATACCCGACGCACGGCTTTGTAATTGACCGTGAAGAAGCCAGCAAACCACGAGATCAACGAGGGGGAAAAGGGGTTGCAGGGTTAGGCTTGAAAATTGCTCAACTAAAGCCTAATGTAAACCAACGGTTTGAGGAAATTGTGGCTGGACTGATTCCTTTTTTGGATGACTTGCCACCTATTTTAGGAAGGATAACGCATATATGAAATCATTGAACCAAAATTGCGATAGTCGGTCTGGCTATTATGATCCGGCTGAAACAAGACGCGCAGTTGAGGATGCTATATCTCGTTCAAAAGAATACCCGAAAACTGAACGGGGTGATTCCACTGCTGGCGAATCTGATTCTAAAAAATGCCGTCCAGACTCAATGCCGCACCGATTGCATAATCATTCATGCCTTTCTCACTAAAGGCATAAGTTAGTGCGTCTGTTTTTTCCAGCGCGCCTTTGCTGCGGAAATCGCAATTTCGCTGCGCTTTTTGGCTGAAAGACTTTTAGCCCTAGCCTTGCCGCCTTTCAAGCCGCCGAGCCTGCCCAGCGCGACGGCGGCGGGATTCTTGGCTGGCGCGGCCTGCCCAGTGGATTGCTGGACGATGTTGAAAGCCGTCTGGTTTAAGTCCGTGCTTGAGCGTTTAGGCATGGCGCAACTTTGACCACAAGCCGGAAAGATTCAAGCCCAAAGTGAGATTTACGGTTTCAAACTATACCACTACCCAAAGGGTTCGTCATTACACTGCAAAATACGGATGTTGGATTCGGACAGAAAACGGCAGGGGCGCAACGACGCTCGGCTGAACTTTTTATCCCGAAAATTTGCGTCCGCAGCAACCCAGACTTTTGGGGATGGCCAAAACTTTTCAAACCTGACTCCAATTACACTGGCAAAGCTGATAGCGAAGGGTTCACGAAGATGGATCGAAACGGAGTCAAGATGCGTCTTGGAACGCAAACACTTGAGGTGAACTGGTGGTATAATCCAGACAAGAAAGATTACAGGCTTCGAAATGAAGCGCTGCGTAGCGCGGGCAATGTGGGTGACATTCTCCGAATTGAACTCGCAGATAAAAAAGCTGGCTTTGATTACTACGTTGAGGTCATTCCACAGGGCACGTCTCTTTTCAGTCAATATGCCGCGCTTTGCGCCCAACCCGTTCGCAATTCAAAAAAGAAATTTGGTTACTACTAACGCTTCTTGCGAAAGTGAAGAATGCTTTCCGAATCAATCGCGTTCTTTTTGAAAATATCCCGCGAAACCAACATCTCCATTTCAATTGTCTCCGCAACTTCAAATCCGACGCCCTTTGCGACATCTTTAAGCAAGTCAATCGTGGCGATGTCCACGCGCTGACCTCCAGCTATCGTGTGGTTATTGCCCACGACAACGAAAGCACTGGTGCTAGGTTTTAACGCTTCCTGCATCCCGACAAAAACTTGCTTCATGTCATGGAAGTATTTGTAAAGCAGAGGCGGCAGATTTCGCCTTCTGAAACCAACATCTGTCTTATCGTTCAGGTGATAGATTTTGGAAATTAAATCGGCGACCGAACTTGGTAAACCGTGTTGTCCTGAAGAAAATTCGCGCCAAAAAGATTTCTTCACTTTGTCGGTAATTTCCCGGTTTCCGATCATGTCTTGGTCACGTTCTCGGTGTTCGTCCCGTGGTAAAAGCCCAAGGAAGCAAAGGCTCAATCGGTCAGTATCTAAATATGGCAATGCGGTTGCATACGGCGGAGAAGTTATCACCGCGTCAACCTTGCCTTTCCACTTGGCCCAATGCTGCGACAAACATTTGCTGTCGCCCGCCGCAATTTCGGAACGAACTATTGCCGGTCGTCCCTCCTGCCGCAGAAGTGCGAGAACCAATCGAACTGAACGACCTAATTCTTCCAAAAATTCTTTGACCGGATCAATTTCGTCCCGCCTTCAATTCTCGCCGGACTCGCAAGTCATCAAGCTTTTGCCATGAAACTCTGCGCAAAATATTGCTCAAACAAAGCAACATGAAATTTCGGATTGCCCCACGCGTGCGCGTGTTCACGCAAGTCGCAATCTCATCAAGCTCACCAAGAATCACCGGATCGAACCAGTTCTGTAGATATTCACGATCTACTTCGGCCAATCGGGACAGCCAAGTGTTGCAGCGTTTCCGTTTTTGCGGGGCTAACAATTCTGCGCGCACATCAAGATACGCCTTCTCAAGTCTGCTGCATTGAACGCCAAGTAAATCGCATTTGGTCTTTGCCATGAACACCGACAGCGGATTCATATCGAGGCCAAGCACCTTACGCTTCGCCAAGATCGCTTCCACAGCAGTTGTTCCGCTTCCGCAAAACGGATCGGCAACAAGCCCGCCTTCCGGCACGTTCGCGATGTTGATGAACGAACGAACCATCTGTGGGAAGAATTTGCCACGATACTCATGAAGGCCATGTGTTCCATAACGCAGACATCGACGATTTGGTAATGGAACTTCCTGCTTAAATGGAAGCTGTGAAGCGAGGGCTTCGAGCGAAATTCCGTTTCTAACAACATTTACAGTAGATTCGCGCAAGGACTGGGTAGTGGTTAGCGTTCGCTCTTCGCAAACCGCCTCCCAAAACGCAAGCTCTCGTGCAAGAACTTTCACGGTTGCGCCAGTCTTTACGCGGAAGCATTGAGGTTCGCCATCAACTGATGGCATTGGCCGAGGAGTGTCATGCGCTAAAACTTCCAATTCGCGCAATGCCAGCTTGCGCTCGAATGGCTGAATGTAAGGTTTGACCCTGCAAGTGATGGGAGAGTTCATAGGTAGCTGACGCTGGTGTTTTGGAAGATGATAATTTTTTCCGTCTTTATTTTGCCAATCTTCGGGTTAAACGTCTTTGCCGTGTCTTTGAGATTTCTGGTCAGGGTAGCCACTTCTGTAAATCCTGCTGTGATGGCTGCGTCTCTCAATACTTCTGCATTGTCGTGTGCCTGTCCTCGGATAATTGAATTACCCACAACAAAGCAAGCATGTCCGCCTTGGCGGATTGACTTTTTTAGCCAAGTAAAAATGGTTTTCATTTCGCTTCGGAAGGTTTCAATAGTCGCACCGTTTTTTCCTTTGCTGCTGAACTTGCGATGGCTTCCAATCTCTTGCTTCTTGAATTCTGGCTGATCCATTCCCAACCAAACCATTCGTGTCATGTGATAAAGATGGTAGCTGAAGGCGTTCGGATACGGCGGGGAACAGACGATCAAATCAAGCAGTGGTATCTTCGGTGTAGCCAAAAGGTCGGCCTGAATAATTTTGCAGGAGAGGTTTGGCTCTAAAAGCTCCGTAAATTTTTCCGAGGCGTTTGTATTCTCGGTCAGCACCTGTGCGAACCGTCTGAACGCATCGCCGGGACGGAGATTTTTGTTTCGGCGGACGTAGCGGGTATCTGAATCTTGCTTGGAAACATTGACGACAATTGCTGAAAAAGACGCCAGAGCGATATTTCTCGATGATTCAGTAGGAAGCTTGCGACACCAAGAAAGGATCTCTGCCAGTTCTTCTGTGATGAATGACTCAAACCAAAACTCAATCGCTTCATTTTGCGGGCGCGGGGCTTTTGAAACAAACTTGGCAGTCGGAAAAAGAGTTTGGCTTTCGTCTGTGGCAAATTCGTTTGCCAAGTGGAACGCGCGTTGGGTGAGTCGAAGAAGTGAATCCTTGTCGCCGTCTTGCAGTCGTGTCGTCTTCGCTGCTGAAATCAAGCAAGCCAAAGGATTGGCATCAACGCCGACAACATTTCTTTTAAGCAGCATTCCTTCAACGAGCGTCGTGCCGCTTCCGCAAAAAATGTCGCCGACCGTGCTGCCCACGTCGGATAATTCTTGAATGAGAGCGTTTGGAATTTGAGGAATAAACTTTGCTGGATACGGATGCAGACCGTGAGTCAGATAGCTAGTTTTGGCTTCGCGAAAATCCCAATCCACCTTTTTTAATCTTTCAAATGTAGCGGGTGCTGTCGCTGTTTCGCGGAGAATCATGCCGGTATCAGATGGAGGATGTTCGGCCTTGGCAATTTTGACGACGTTGGACGCCTCTTCTGCCGTGAACATTCTCCATCCATGCCTATTGCGCTTGGGCTCACGCACGATTCCTTGCCTCAACCACCGGAGCAATGTGTCTTTATGGATGCCGGCTTGATCGGCAACATCGGCTGAAGAAATGAGATGTTTTCCCGTTGTTCTCGGCACGTCATTACATATACTTGCATATACTTGTTGAAGCAAGCACTTTTGTTTGGAATCTGCGTCCGAACCTTGCGGCTGCGAGATAAAATTTCCGCCACCCCTTCAGGGTGGAATTATTTTTGCGAGTTACCTAGGGTATTCGCTGCGCTCCAACCCTGGGCTAATTTCCGTAGCGCCTTCAGCGCATTTGAATTTACGTTCGCGTGTTTGGCGTGGTTCGTGGTTCACCTCATCCGGCCTGCGGCCACCTTCTCCCCATCGGATGCGGAGAAGGAATAAAAAGAGCCGCCCCTCCCGCAATGCGGGACGGAGCGGCTTTGTTTTATCTGGCAGGGCTGTGCTGCCGCGCAGCCCAAATTCGGCAAAGCAGCAGCTTTGCCCTACCGTTTTATTTCGCCGTTGCTGCGGCGGGTTTCGCTTTGACTGTCGGCTTGGCGCGTTCGGATTTTTTGGTCAGTCCGAGCGCCTGTGCCTCGTCGCTGTCGTCGCCGTATTGCGCGAGAACCTGCTGCTTGGCCCCGAGCATGGCGTTGTGGAACGTCCATTGCGCGGCCACGTTCTCATCGCGCGCGGTCTGCCAGTCGGCCTCCGCCTGTGCGAAGGCATCGGCTGCTTCCTTGAGCGCATCGGATGCGGTGTTGAGCTTGGTCAGCGTGAAGGCGGCGTTGGCTGGCGCGTAGTCGCTGATCTTGGCGAGCGCGGCCAATGCGTCGGCATCGGCCTTCAGGCTGTCGCCGCCCACGGGAACTGTCTGGTCTTTTGCCATGATGATTCACCTCCTTTCATTTGTTCATTTTTCTTCCCGCAAATGTCGTTGCGGAGAAATCTGTAGTGTCCGGCGTGTGGCCGGAAAATGGGATTTGTCGAGCCACAGGCTCGACGCTACAGCAAGGAGTCCTTTTGTTGAAAAGCATCGGAAAATAAGGGGTTTTTCAAAATCCGGCGTTGTCGGGGGACGAGCCGGAGTTGTCGGGATGGCATCCGGCTGAGTCTGGATGCGAGCCGCAGTCGTCGGGATAGAGGGCGCACTTGTCCTGCTCGAAGCCGGAGCAGTCTGGCAACGAGCCGTTGCCGTCAGGATTCGAGCCGTTGGAATCCGGCTGGCAGCCGGAATTGCCGGGCTTCGGTCATTTGTCCGCCGTCTCGATGACGTAATCATCCGGCGAGCTTACGCGGGGAGGTTGGACAAAGGCTGTCCAAGCTAAAAAAGAAATTTGCCCTTGCTGGCGGCCACCGTTTCGACACCTCACCCTCAATTTTTCTCCCCGGTCGAGGCGGAGAGGAAGAAGAACCTGCGTCAATCCGCGTTCGTCAGTGGCATTTACTTTTCTTCGCGCCGCTGCTAACAATAATTCATGCCACGTCAAACAAATGCCGGCGGCCATCCTGTCAACGCGGAGGCGCAACGGCTGGCGGATCAAAATTCCGGGAAGGTGAACTGGCATTTCTGGGGGCCGTATCTTTCCGAGCGGCAATGGGGAACGGTGCGCGAGGATTATTCGCCCGGCGGCACGGCGTGGGATTATTTTCCGCACGACCACGCGCGCAGCCGTGCGTATCGCTGGGGCGAGGACGGCATCGCGGGCATCAGCGACGACAAGCAAAATCTCTGCCTCTCGCTCGCGATGTGGAACGGCAAGGACGCGATTTTGAAGGAACGGCTTTTTGGTTTGACGAATTCCGAGGGCAATCACGGCGAGGACGTGAAGGAAATTTATTATTACCTCGACGCGACGCCGACGCATTCGTATCTGAAAATGCTCTACAAATATCCGCAGCGGGAATTTCCCTACGCGCAACTTGTCGCGGAAAATGCGCGGCGCAAAGCGGACGGAAGCCAGCCGGAATTTGAACTGCTCGACACGGGAATTTTCGACGACGACAGCTACTTTGACGTTTTTGTCGAATACGCGAAGGCTTCGCCGGAAGATATTTTGATGCGCGTCACCGTCCACAATCGCGGGCCGGACGCGGCGGAAATCCATTTGCTGCCGCAATTGTGGTTTCGCAACTCATGGTCGTGGAATCTGGATTCCGCGCGGCCTGACATTTCGCGCACGAACCGCGACGTGCTGACGGCGCGTCACGCGGAGATCGGCGACTACAGTTTTTTTTGCGATGGCGAACCGGAAATTATTTTTTGTGACAACGACACAAACGTCCGCCGTCATTTTGGGATGAACGATGCCGTCGGCCATTTCAAGGACGCATTTCACGAATACATCGTCCACAAAAATGAAGCGGCGATAAATCCGCAGTGTTCCGGCACAAAAGTCGGCGCGCTTTACAAACCAACAATTCCCGCCGGTGGTTCGGCGCAAATCCGTTTGCGGTTGGCAGGGCGCGTCGCTCCGCGCGCGCCGCAGAAACGTTCAAACGCGCAAGACGGCGCGCACGGAGTGACGCGCCCTACCGATGTTTTCGCGGACTTCGATTCCATTTTCACGCAGCGCATTTTGGAAGCTGATGATTTTTACGCGAAGTTGCAGCACGGAATTTCTTGCGACGACGAGCGCAACGTCCAACGTCAGGCGTTCGCCGGGATGATCTGGAGCAAACAGTATTACGGCTACGAGGTGCGCGAATGGTTGCGCGGCGATCCCGCGCAACCGCCGCCGCCGCCCGAACGCAAGCACGGCCGCAATTCCGAATGGACGCATCTCCACAACGCCAGCGTCATGTCCATGCCGGACAAATGGGAATATCCATGGTATGCGGCATGGGATTTGGCTTTTCATTGCATCCCGCTCGCGCTGCTGGACGCGGGTTTCGCCAAGCACCAACTCACGCAGCTCACGCGCGAATGGTATATGCACCCGAACGGCCAGTTGCCCGCCTACGAGTGGGCGTTCGGCGACGTGAACCCGCCCGTCCACGCGTGGGCGACGTGGCGCGTTTTTCAAATGGACCGCAAACATCGCCGCGAGACGAATCCGAATGACCACGGCGATCTGGAATTTCTCGAGCGCGTTTACCACAAGCTGCTGATCAATTTCACCTGGTGGGTGAACCGCAAGGACGCGCAGGGACGGAATATTTTTCAAGGCGGATTCCTCGGACTCGACAATATCGGCGTGTTCGACCGCAGCGTGCCGTTGCCCACCGGCGGCCACATTAATCAGGCCGACGGCACGAGCTGGATGGCAATGTATTGCCTGAACCTGCTGCGCATCGCGCTCGAACTCGCGCAGCACAACAAGGTCTATGAGGACATCGCGACGAAATTTTTAGAACACTTTCTCGACATCGCCTCGGCCATCAATGGCGCGGGCGACAACGCGTTGGGCCTGTGGGACAACGAGGATGAATTTTATTACGATCACCTCTGCCTGCCCGACGGCGCGAACGCACCGATGAAAATCCGCTCGATGGTCGGCTTGATCCCGCTCTTCGCCGTCGAAGTCCTTGAACCGGGGCTGTTGAAAAAACTTCCCGGCTTCACCAAGCGAATGGAGTGGTATCTCGATCATCGCCCCGACCTCGCAAATCTCGTTTCGCGCTGGCAGGAACATGCCGTCGGCGAACGCAGCCTGCTCTCGCTCTTGCGCGGCCACCGCATGAAATGCCTGCTCCGCCGGATGCTTGACGAGACGGAATTTCTTTCCGACCACGGCGTGCGCGCGCTTTCAAAAATCCACGAGCAGCATCCGTATCGCATTGATGTCGGCGGCATGACGCACGAAGTCGCTTACTGGCCTGCGGAATCGAAAAACGGTTTGTTCGGCGGCAATTCCAACTGGCGCGGGCCGGTCTGGATGCCGATGAACTTTCTGCTCATCGAGTCGCTGCAAAAATTCCATCACTACTACGGCGACGATTTCAAAGTGGAATGCCCCACAGGTTCTGGAAAATTCATCACCATCAACGAAGTCGCCTGCGAAATTTCGCACCGCCTCGCAAAATTATTTTTGAAAGGCGCGGACGGCCAGCGTCCTGTTTTGAAATATCATCCCAAGCTCGCGAACGACCCGCACTTCAAAGATTACATTTTGTTCCACGAATACTTCCACGGCGACAACGGGCGCGGCGTCGGCGCATCGCACCAGACCGGCTGGAGCGGGCTTATAGCCAAACTTTTGCAACCGCGCGCGCGGGAATGACCCGGCGTCCGCCGGATTGTCCTGCGGCTGCGTTTGTGCATTGTTCGCGCCCGCTTTTTTCCGCAGTTGAAATCCTGTCACAATTGTGAAACATTTCCGCCTCCGGGGCGTCTTGCCGTGGGGAATTGGCGGTCTGGGAATCAGAGTGCGCACACTTTACAACATCCTGTTCCTGTTTTTTTTCGTGTTTTCCGCGCCGTATTATTTCTGGCGGATGCGGCGGCGTGGAAACTGGCGTCCGGGCTTTGCCCAGCGGTTCGCGCGCTATCATTCCGAACTCAAGCAGGCGCTGACCAACCGCCACACGGTCTGGATCCACGCCGTCAGCGTCGGCGAAGTCAACCTCTGCACTCAACTCATCCGCGCGCTCGAACCGCGCGCGCCCAACGTCAAATTCGTCGTGTCCACGACCACGACGACCGGCATGGCCGAATTGCGCCGGCGCCTGCCGACGCACGTCAGCAAGATTTATTATCCGGTTGACCGGCGGAAATTCGTCGCCCGCGCGCTGGCGACAATCAATCCCCAGGCCATCATTCTTGTCGAGGCGGAAATCTGGCCGAACTTCCTCTGGCGCGCGCAACTCATCCGCGTCCCGGTTTTTCTGGCGAACGCGCGATTGTCCGACCGCTCTTTTCGCGGCTACAAACGGTTTGGATTTTTATTCCGTCCGTTGTTCGCGTCGTTCGCCGGAGTTGGCGCGCAAAATGAAGAAGATGCCGCGCGCCTGCGCGAAGTCGGCTGCCGTCCCGAAGCTGTCCGTGTCGTGGGCAATCTTAAATTCGACGCGGCGAAACTGGACGAACGCTACACGCTTGACGTTCCGGCGATGCTGCGGCAACTCGGCGTGCCCCCGGACGCGCAGATTCTTGTCGCGGGCAGCACGCACGACGGCGAGGAAATCATTCTGGTGGAGATTGCGCGGCGGCTGCGCCTGCGGTTTCCGAAATTGTTCCTCGTGATTGTGCCGCGCCATTTCGAGCGTTGCCGCGAACTCGGGCGCAAGTTGCGCGGGAGCAATGTGAAGCTGGTTTATCGCAGTGAAATTTCCCCGGCGACGCAGTTCGGCGCGGGCGAAGTGGAATGTCTGCTCGTCAATACGACGGGCGAACTGCGGTTTTTTTACGAGCACGCGACGGTTGTGTTCGTCGGCAAAAGCATGACGGCCATCGGCGGGCAAAATCCGATTGAGCCGGGCGCGCTGGGCAAGGCGATGGTTTTCGGGCCGAACATGCAGAATTTCGCGGATGTCACGCGCAGTTTTCTCTCGCAAGACGCGGCGGTCCAGGCACGCGATCCTGAACAATTGGAGATTGCATTGCGCGAATTGCTCGCGGACGAAAATCGCCGAAATGAGATGGGGCGAAACGCGCTAAAAGTCGTCCGTGAAAACCTTGGCGCGGTTGAGCGCACGGTGGAAATGATTTTGGAGCAGCTGAAGCCGCGCGGGATATACATCGCGCCGAAAAAATAAATTGCATTGCCCGCTTGACGAAGTTCAAACGGCTTTTCATATTGCCACACGCTTTCGGTTTCGGACCGGAAGTTTGAGTCGTATGTCGAAAACACAGGTTTCCAAGGCCGCAGCAGGTTCATCCCTGAAAAAGGGAAAACGCGGAGCCGCAATTTCCGCCGCCCAATCTCCGGACTCCGCCGCAAAAAAAAATCCTGGCACGGTTTCGCAAAACGGTTCCGACGCGGAGCTTTCCGAAAAAATCAAGGAGCTTGTCCGGCTCGCGCAGGAGCAGGGGCATTTGACCTACAACGACATCAACGAGGCGCTGCCCGAAGATGCCGTGACGCCGGAAAAACTGGACGAGGTTTTTTCCAAGCTGCGCGCGCTGGAGATCGAGATCGTGGACCAGGCCGACGCGGACAACGTCAAGAAACCCGAATCCGAGGAAGAAGACCCCGTCCATTACGACGCGCTCGACGACCCGGTGCGGATGTATTTGCGCCAGATGGGACTGGTCGCATTGCTTACGCGCGAGCAGGAAGTGGAGATTTCCAAGCGCATCGAGGCCGCCGAGGCTGAAGTCACAAAAATCATTTGCAACCTGGGTTTCGCCGGCAAGGAACACATCGCGCTCGCGGAAAAACTTCTGGCCGACCCGCCGCGCGAGCGTTTTGACCGCGTCGTCCTCGAAAAAAAGGTGGACAGCCGCGATGCGCACCTGCTCGCGCTGCGCCGGCTCGTTGAGCGCGTCCGGAAGATTGATTCTGACGTTGACCAAAAATACACCGCATGGCGCACTGCCCACGCCGGCGACAAAATCCGCCGCGCACACTCCGCGTTCAAGCGCGACGACCGGAAACTTCAGGGCACATTCAAAAGTTTTTGCTTCAAGCACAAGGTCATCGAGGAGATGACGCTCGTCGCGGAAAACATCCACGACAAGTTGCAATACAGCCTGCGCGCGCTGGCCGACGCGGAATCGCAGCGCGAATCCACCGCGCAACTGCACCTGGTCGAGGCCGAGAAACAGAAAATCCGCGCGCTAGAGGAATTTGTGCGGATGCCAGTCGCGGATTTTTTGAGGGCGTTCGATTCATTGAGCGAATTTTCGACAAAGGCGCTCCAGGCGAAAACCGAAATGGTCGAGGCGAACCTGCGGCTCGTCATTTCCATCGCCAAGAAATATACGAACCGCGGGATGTCATTCCTCGATTTGATCCAGGAAGGCAACATCGGCCTGATGAAAGCCGTGGAAAAATTTGAATACCGGCGCGGCTACAAATTTTCCACCTATTCGACGTGGTGGATCCGGCAGGCCATCACGCGCTCGATTGCGGACCAGGCGCGCACGATCCGCATTCCCGTCCACATGATTGACATCATCAACAAGCTGATGCGCGTCCAGAAACATTTGATCCAGGATTTTGGCCGCGAGCCGACGCCGGAAGAAATCGCCGACGAAATGCAGATGCCCGTGGACCGCATCCGCGCCGTTTTGAAAATGTCGCAGCAGCCGATCTCGCTGCAATCACCCGTCGGCGACGGCGAGGAGGCGAACTTCGGCGATTTCATCGAGGACAAGGCCGCCGAAAGCCCGCTCGACATGACGAGCTTCAATTTGTTGAAAGGCAGGTTGGGCGACGTGCTATGCAGTTTGAACGAACGCGAGCGGCAAGTTTTGGAATTGCGCTTCGGCCTTGGCGACGGCAACGCGCGGACGCTCGAGGAAGTCGGCCAGCAATTTTGCGTCACACGCGAACGCATCCGGCAGATTGAAGCGAAGGCCCTTCGGAAAATGCGCCATCCCACGCGCATCCGCCAGTTGCACGGGTTTCTGGAGGTTGAAAA
>DATAUQ010000045.1:0-7720 GCA_036268155.1 Verrucomicrobiia bacterium
CTACCGGGAATCGAACCCGGGCTACCTCCGTGAAAGGGAGGTGTCCTAACCGCTAGACCATAGGGTCGCAAAAGGTCGGAAAATATA
Organism: Verrucomicrobiia bacterium; assembly: GCA_036268155.1. Lineage (GTDB taxonomy): Bacteria > Verrucomicrobiota > Verrucomicrobiia > Limisphaerales > UBA11358 > UBA11358. Next base: position 88 of record DATAUQ010000045.1, read on the forward strand.
AACGACATCTTCGCGCTGTCACGCAAAATCCAAATTCAAGTTTGCCTCGACCCATTTTTTGAAATAGGTTGACAGCCGATTTCGCATGAAAATTTTTATTGATGGCAAATATCTTAACGAACGCGACGCCAAGGTGTCGGTGTTCGACCACGGACTGCTTTACGGCGACGGTGTTTTTGAAGGCATCCGTGCCTATAACGGCCGCGTGTTCAAGCTCAAGGAACACATTGACCGCCTGTTTTATTCCGCCAAGGCCATCCTGCTGGAAATTCCGATGACGCACGCGGAATTGATGAAGGCTACGATTGAGACCATCCGCGTGAACAAATTGCGCGACTGTTACGTGCGGCTTGTCGTTACGCGGGGCGTGGGCAATCTCGGTTTGAATCCGCGCAGTTGCAAAAAACCGACAGTAATCATCATCGCCGGAAAAATCCAGGTTTATCCGCCGGAATTGTATGCCAAGGGCATGGACATCGTGACCGTGCCGACGGTGCGCAATCTGCACAGCGCGCTGAACCCGGCCATCAAGTCGCTGAATTATCTCAACAACATTCTCGCCAAGATCGAGGCGAACAACGCAGGCATGGAAGAAGCCGTGATGTTGAACGCTGAAGGTTTCGTGGCTGAATGCACGGCGGACAATCTGTTCATCATCAAGAACGGCGAAGTGTTCACGCCGCCGAATTCGGCGGGCGCGCTTTACGGCATCACGCGGCAGACGGTGATCGAGCTGGCGCAGGCTTCCGGCCTGAAAGTGTCCGAGCCGAACCTGACGCGTTATGATTTGTTCAATGCGGACGAATGTTTCCTGACCGGCACAGGTGCGGAAATCATGCCGGTGGTGAAGATTGACGGCCGCGTCATCGGCGCGGGCAAGCCGGGCAAACTCACACGCGCGCTGGTGGAAAAATACCACGCCTTGACGAACGCCTCCGGCGAGCCGATTTGAATCAAATTGTAAAAATTCATGGAGCAAAAACTTTGCACAACCTGCCACGCCGTTGGAACTCCGTTTAAGCGGACGAAGGGAAGTTTGCTTACTGAAATTTTACTTTGGTGTCTTTGCTTGTTGCCGGGAATTTTCTATTCAATTTGGCGTTTAAGCAGTCGCGCTTTTGTTTGCCCGAACTGGGGAAGCGAAACAATTATTCCGTTAAATTCAGTTCGGGCATAGGAAATCTTAAAACCGAAAAAGCCACCCGTCATTTAAGTGGTTTTACTTTTTTGAAATAAATTTATGGGACGCATCCGGCGTGGCGGATATATCATCACATGGTGGATTGGCGATCATTCGCCGCGACACGTTCACATTCGTGACGCGAAAGGAAAATCGCTTGGCCGCTTGGACGTCGAGAGATTGCAAGGATTGGAAAACTGGACACCGCCCAAAGATTTGGTTAGTATAATGATGGAATTAAAAAACAAAGGTCGTTTATGACACCAACTTTGACCAGTCTCAAAAAACCATTCGGCACCGCCAAAATGCTTGAATTGACGGGCGTGCGCTATCTGGCTTGGGAAGACGCATTTGAAGTGGACTTCGAGGATGGCCTGACTTTTCTTGAACCGCATTCGACAATTCGCAAGGCAAACAAGATTTCTCCGAAAGCAGAAATTGAGCGCGTAGAAATGGATGAAGAATTACACGAAGGTTTTTTCGTTCATTACGACAACGGCCAGCGGGCGGAAGTTTCGTGGGCGTTCATCCGCGAATTGCCGCCGCGCAAGCAAAAATAATTTTACGATTCAACGATTCACGATTTAACAATTTTACGAAAATGCAATGTTCCGTCTGCAAAGAAAAACCGGCGACCGTCTTTCTCACGCACATTGAGAATGACAAGATGCACAAGGTGAACTTGTGCGAGGATTGCGCCAAGACCAAGGGCGTGGACAATCCGACCACGTTCTCGCTCGCGGACGCGGACCTGCTGCTTGGCCTCGGCGCGGCGCAGGAAATCACGCAGACCACCGGCGGCGTGGATTTGAAATGCCCGCGCTGCGGCTTTTCGCAGACGGATTTCAAAAAGTCCGGCCGGCTCGGCTGCCCGGAATGTTACCAGATTTTCGCCGAGGGTCTGGCCGGCCTGCTCAAGACGATGCACAAAGGCACGCGGCACACCGGCAAGTCGCCGGAAGCGCTGCGCCAGTCGCGCGACAATGCAGAACGGCTCAAGTCGCTGAATAAAAAACTCGCAAAGGCCATCGAGTCGGAAGATTTCGAGTCGGCGGCAAAATTGCGCGATGAACTGAAAGATTTGTCGCCGCGCGCCGCTGAACCGGCCAAAAAATAATTTTGCAAATGGACATCTACGATTTTCTCATTACGCCGGCGGAGGCCACGCGTTTGCATGGCCCGCATGACCGCATCGTCATGTCGAGCCGCGTGCGGCTGGCGCGCAATCTGAAGGACGCCGCCTATCCCGGCTGGGCGAAAAAGCCGGAGCGCATCAAAGTTTTGGAGACGGTTCGTCCCGCCGTTGAAAGCCTGCCGGAAATGAAGGACGCTTTTTCCGAGGCGATGGACAATCTCGGCGCGCTCGACAAGCAGATTTTGGTGGAGCGACATCTTATCAGCCGCGAACACGCCGCAAAAAGTTCTGGCAGCGGCCTTGTCTTGAACCGCGAGGAAACTTTTTGCGTGATGATCAACGAGGAAGATCATCTGCGGATGCAGGCATTGCGTCCCGGCTTGCAATTGCGCCAGGCGTGGAGCGCGATTGACTCTTTTGATTCGGCGCTGGAAAAAAAACTGGATTACGCTTTCAGCAACGAGCTGGGCTATTTGACCGCGTGTCCGACGAATCTCGGCACGGGCATCCGTGTCAGCGCGATGTTGCATTTGCCCGGACTTGTTCTGGCCGAGCAGATCAATCCCATCATCCAATCCGTCAACAAGCTTGGCCTCGCGGTGCGCGGACTTTATGGCGAAGGCACGGAAGCGCTGGGAAATGTTTTTCAGGTCTCGAACCAGATGACGCTCGGCGAAAACGAGACGACCATCGTGGAACGGCTGGACAAGGTTTTGTTGCAGATCATCGAACACGAGGAAAACGCGCGGCAGACGTTGCTGGAAAAAAAGACGAAGGTCGTCTTCAACCACATCGGGCGCGCTTACGGCGTCCTGGCGAACGCGCACAGCATTTCGTCGAAGGAGACGATGAATCTGCTCTCGCTCATGCGGCTGGGCGTGGACCTGGGATTGTTTCCGGCGGTGGAGCGTTCGCTCGTGGATGAACTGTTTATCATCACGCAGCCGGCGCATTTGCAGAAACAATTTTCCGACAAACTTTCCGCCGAGGAACGCGACCTTCTGCGTTCCGACATGGTGCGCGAGCGTTTGAAAAACGTCAGCCGGCCAAGCGTGAAGCCGCCGAAGTCGGCGAATTAAAAAATTAACGAAGCGGAATTAAAATTGGGCTTCGTCAGTTACAGTTGCAATTGTCATCCGTTCATTAAATATCTTGAACCCGTTTTTCAAATAAAAATTCTTGGCCTCGGAATTGAACGACCACACATCGAGTTCTACTCGTTCAATTCCCCTGCGTCTGGCTGCATCAAGCGCGGCAGATAACAGTTTGGTGGCTATGCCTCGCCGCCTGAACTTCGGCGCGACAATCAAGTGCTGAATGTATAATAACTTCAACTCGAAACGCGCCCAGTTTGCCGGATGGTGTTGGAACTGCGCAAAAAGATAACCTGCGGTTTCGGTTTCTTCAGCCAAAAGCACGAGACTGTTTGGGTCGGAAACAAAATTCTTAAATGCGTCCTTTGTTTGCTGCGGTTCCGTTGAAGTCTTGAAAAGTTGAGGCAACGCGTCGGTGTGCTGTTGCTGAACAAACGTATTTAGCATGAGCAATGTTTCAAGGTCTGTATCTTTTGCATTCTTAATACGCATGGCAATTTTTAAGTCTGATTGATTTTACCGTTTCGACTTTGCACACGGGAAAATTTTCTGTCGAGCGGAATTTCATTTTCTCCGCGCTCGAATTGAGTTTCTCAAACGCATTGGACAAATCGCCAAAGTCGTAGCATTATATTTGCACAGGTTAAATGTTATGAGTGATGAATCCATGAGCAATTTCACGCCGCGCGCGCAGCAGGTGCTCGCGCTGGCTCGCAAGGAAGCCGACCGCTTCAATCACAATTTTCTCGGCACGGAGCATTTGCTGCTCGGCCTCATCAAATTGGGCCAGGGCGTCGCCGTCAATGTTTTGCAAGGCATGGGCATTGACCTCGAAACTGTCCGCATGGAAGTCGAGAAGCAGGTCGGCACCGGGCCGGATCAAAAGATGATCGGCAACATTCCCTACACGCCGCGCGTGAAAAAAGTCCTCGCGCTCGCGTCCAAGGAAGCCAAGGCGCTCAACCATACTTACGTCGGCACGGAACACATTTTGCTCGGCCTGTTGCGTGAAGGCGACGGCGTGGCCGCCAAAGTTTTGAAAAACCTCGACGTGGACATTGAAGAAGCGCGCCAGCGGACGTTGAAGGAACTGGATCCGAATTTCACCGGCGAAGAATCATCCATCCCGACCGAAGCATCGTCGGGCGAAAAAGCCGCCGCCGGTTCGGAGAAAAAAGGCGAAGTCAAAACGCCCGCGCTCAAGGCGTTTGGCCGCGACCTCACGGAAATCGCGCGAAAAGGCGACATGGACCCGGTCATCGGGCGCAAAAACGAAATCGAGCGCGTCATCCAGATTCTCTGCCGTCGCACGAAAAATAATCCCGTTCTGCTCGGCGAAGCGGGTGTTGGTAAAACCGCAATCGTTGAAGGTCTCGCGCAGGAAATCGCGGCGGGCAACGTCCCGGAAATTTTGCGGAACAAACGCGTTATCACGCTCGACCTCGCCCTCATGGTCGCGGGCACAAAATATCGCGGCCAGTTTGAGGAGCGCATCAAGGCGGTCATGGACGAAATCCGCCGCGCGAAAAACATCATTCTGTTCATTGACGAATTGCACACCATCGTCGGCGCAGGTTCGGCGGAAGGCACGATGGACGCGAGCAACATCATCAAGCCCGCGTTGTCACGCGGCGAGATGCAATGCGTTGGCGCGACGACGTTGAACGAATATCGCAAATACATCGAGAAGGACGCCGCGCTTGAACGCCGTTTCCAATCGGTGAAAGTGGACGCGCCTTCCATCGAGGACGCGATCACGATTCTCAAGGGCGTGCGTCACAAATACGAGGAGCATCACAAGGCCGAGTTCACTGACAAGGCCGTCGAGGCTTCCGTGAAACTTTCCGACCGTTACATCACCGACCGGTTTTTGCCGGACAAGGCGATTGACGTTTTGGACGAGGCCGGTTCGCGCGCGCGCATCAGCGCGATGACGCGCCCGCCGGAAAGCAAAACGATTGAAGCCGAGATTGACGAGATCAAAGGCAAAAAAGAAAAAGCCATCAAGAACCAAGATTTCGAGGGCGCGGCGCAGATGCGCGACCAGGAAAAACACGCGAAGGAAAAATTGGAGACGCTCCTGCGCGAATGGCGCGCAAAGGGCGAGGAAAAACGCATCGTCGTGGACGAGGACGACATTCTGCACATCGTTGCGAAATGGACGGGCATTCCGCTCAAGCGCATGGGTCAGGACGAAACGCAACGGCTGCTCACGGTCGAAGCCGAGATGGAAAAAGTTGTTGTCGGCCAGCGTGAAGGTGTTTCCGCGCTGTGCAAGGCGTTGCGCCGTTCGCGCGCGGACTTGAAAGATCCGAAGCGCCCGATTGGAACATTTCTTTTGCTCGGTCCGACCGGCGTTGGAAAAACTCTTTTGGCAAAAACGCTCGCGGAACAAATGTTTGGCGACGCGAAATCGCTCATCCATCTCGACATGAGCGAATACATGGAAAAGTTCAACGTCTCGCGGCTCATCGGTTCGCCGCCCGGCTATGTCGGCTACGAGGAAGGCGGTCAGCTTACGGAAAAAGTCCGGCGCAATCCGTATTCCGTCGTGCTGTTCGACGAAATTGAAAAGGCGCACCCGGACGTCTGGAATTTGTTGCTGCAAATTCTCGAAGACGGCAAGCTGACCGACAACACCGGCCACGTCGTGAATTTCCGCAACACGATCATCTTGATGACTTCGAACGTCGGCTCGGACACGATCAAAAAGTCATCCACGCTCGGCTTTTCGCCCATCACGGACGAAAGCACCTACGAAAAGATGCGCGAACGGATTTTGGACGAGGCGAAGAAAACGTTCCGCCCGGAGTTTTTGAACCGGCTCGACGACTTGATTGTGTTCCGCTCGTTCACCAAGCCCGACCTCATCCAGATTCTCACGCTGGAAGTGGAAAAGGTGATTGCGCGTCTGCACCTCAAAAACATTCATCTCGCGCTCGACGATCCGGCGAAGGATTTTCTGGTGGAGAAAGGCTACGACCCGCAATACGGCGCGCGGCCAATGCGCCGGGCAGTGGAGCGTTTTCTAGAAGACCCGCTGGCCGAGGAAATCCTCAAGGGCAGTTTGCAACCGGGCGAACCCATCCTCGTCACCAGCGACAAGGAAAAACTGGTGTTCAACCAGAAGGCGGCGGCCGCCGGCGCGGTGGCGGGTTGATTAGATTAAGGTGAAACAATGCGGAAGAAGCGCGCTGGATAATTGCTGGAAGCAGAATAGGTGAAGTTTGTCAATTGTCCGGTTCCGGTGCCGCTGTAAAGATTTACCCAATTCAAAAGGTTTGTGGACATTTGAATATGATAGGGCACATCAATCTGTTGATTATACGAAAAAGTGAATCCGTTTGAGTTTGATTGTGATGTCGTGAGCAATGCAGGGTTCCAGGTGTTGCCAGATTGAAGCATGATTCCATCCAATCCCCCCGCAATAAAAGTCCCATTGTAAGCACATACAGTCGAATAATGTCCCAAATATGAAAGGGACAAATTATTGAAGTTATAGTAAAGGGCAAAGCTGCCATGGTCCACTGATGGCAAGCTAAATATGCTTCCATTCCAATTTGTTCCGTCGGACGATTTGAACACCGCTCCTCCATTTAATGTCGCTAGAAATGTTCCGCCGTTATATGCTATTGCCGTAAATACGTTGCCTGAAGGCTCCGTCAATTGCACTTGCCAGTTAGTGCAATTTTGTGAAGTCAAAATTTCACCACTCGGATTATAGTATGGACCGCTATAACCCACAGCCACAAACAGTCCTTCCCCATAAGCAATTCGGGTGATAACCGCTGGAGGGTTTGATGGGCAAAGCGTCCACGCAACTCCATCGGGTGAAGTCGCAGCAACCGAACCGGCGGCAATATAAATACTGTTTCCGAAGGCGACGCCGGATAATGAACCTGAAGTCGCGACTGAGTGATTGTTCCAGTTTGTGCTATCAACTGATGTAAAAATGCTGCCGTTATCGCCTACGGCAATATACTGGCCGTTTGCATAACGAACACCGCGCAAATTATTTGTGAAATTGCTGTTTGTCTGCCAGTTGTATCCATCAGTTGTCGTGTAAATACCATTCAGACTCACTGGCCTTGCCCCGATTGTGTGGACAGTATGTGAGTGCATGAGGCATGGATATATTTAGTTGAGGTTGGTTTCAAAGTCCACAGGGGATTTGAAGCCGAGTGCGCTGTGGAGCCGCTCCCGGTTGTAAAAAATTTCGATCCA